>JAQGNC010000278.1 GCA_028292065.1 Betaproteobacteria bacterium | reverse complement strand
GCATGAGAACGCGGGGAAGGGGATGAGCCCGCCGTAAACGCACGGCGCGCGGCTTCATAAACGGAAACATATTAGGTATATTTCGCCGACACCACAAGACGCTCTCCGGCGACGTTTCACGCAAGTGTCGTCGCCCGGCCTCTCTCCCACGCTCAATCCGCACGCGGCCCGGCGCCGCGCTTCCGAAGATATTGTCAACGATGTCGAGCCATAGTTCCGCTACAGCAGCAACGATATACGCGCAGGGGCTCACGCGCAGGTTCGGCGCGCACGCCGCGGTCAAAAGCGTTGCGCTCGAGTTGAACCGCGGTGAGGTGCTCGGATTTCTCGGGCCGAACGGTGCGGGCAAGACGACGACGATGCAGATGCTCACCGGCAACCTCGCGCCCACCGAAGGTGAGATCAGCATCTGCGGCATCGACCTCCTCGCGCGTCCCACTGCGGCCAAGGCGCGGATCGGCTACCTGCCCGAGAACCCGCCGCTGTATCGTGAGCTCACCGTCGACGAATACCTCACGCTCGCGGTCAAGCTGCATCGGGTGGCGAAACCGCAGCGGCGCGAGGCCGTCGCGCGCGCCAAAGAGCGCTGCGGCCTAGTCGACGTCGGGCGCAAGCTGATCGGCACCCTGTCGAAAGGCTATCAGCAGCGGGTCGGCATCGCGCAGGCGATCGCGCACGAGCCCGACGTCGTCATCCTCGATGAGCCGACCGTCGGGCTCGACCCGAACCAGATCCGCGACATCCGCACGCTGATCCGCGAGCTCGGCGGTGCGCACAGCGTGATCCTGTCGACCCACATCCTTCCCGAAGTCGAAGCGATCTGCGATCGCGTGCAGATCATGCACCACGGCAGCATCGTCTATAGCGACACGATTGCCGCGTTGAAAGCGATCCACAGCGGACGCACGGTGGTGCTCGGGCTGCGGCGCCCGCCGGCGGAGGCCGAGCTCGCGGCGCTGCCGGGCGTCACCGCGGTCGAGACGGCCGGCGACAAGCTCTATCGCCTCACACTCGCCGCCGACCGCGACCCGATCGAGCAGATCGTCGCCCGCTCGGTCGAACAGAACTGGGGTCTCAATCACCTCGCCCCGGCCCAGACCAGTCTAGAAGACGTCTTCGTCAACCTCACCCGATGATATTCACGATCGCAGCCAAAGAGCTCAAAGGCCTTTTCGCGTCGCCGCTCGCGTGGATGGTGCTGACCGCGGTGCAGTTGATCGCGGGTTACGCGTTCCTGAAGCGCCTCGACGACTTTCTCCAGATCCAGCCCCAGCTCGTGCAGCTCGCGAGCCCGCCCGGCGTGACCGAGATCGTCGTCGGTCCCTTGTTCGCGACGACCGCGATCATGCTGCTCTTCGCGGTGCCGCTGCTCGGCATGCGCTCGATCGCCGAGGAGCGGCGCAACCAGACGATGGTGTTCCTCACGTCGGCGCCGCTGTCGATGACCCAGATCGTGCTCGGGAAATTTGTCGGTCTCTTCCTCTTCATCACCCTCGTGGTGACGCTCATCACCGTGATGCCGCTCACCCTCGCCGCGAGCACCCGCCTCGATTACGGGCACATCGCGACCCTTTTCGGCGGTGTGCTGCTCATCGCCGCCGGTTTCGCCGCGGTGAGCCTGTACATCTCGTCGCTGACGACCCATCCGATGGGCGCGGCCTTCGGCGCTTTCGCCGCACTCCTCCTGATGGTGTTCATGGGCGAAGCCGCGGGCGACGGCCTGCGCACGCGCGGCTGGCTCCTCCCCGCTGCGCTCGCGCAGGTGTTCTCGCCGCTGAAAAACTTCGAGCCGCTCGGTAAAGGCCTCGTCGACAGCTACGCGATCGTGTGCTCGCTGCTGCTGATCGTGTTTTTCATCGTGCTCGCGGTGCGTCGTCTCGACGCGCGCCGCCTGAGGGGTTAGCGTTGCAGGCCGGCAGGCAACTCCGCGTCAGGCTCGTCGTCCAGAGCGGGCTTTTCCTCGCGCTCAGTGTCGCGCTCGTGATGCTGCTCGCGTTCGTCGCGCAGGAATACCGGCGCGAGATCGACGTGACTCGCAGCGCACGCAACACCCTCGCGCAGCCGACCCTCGACGTGCTGCGCCAGATCGAAGGTCCGGTCTCGGTCACCGCTTTCGCGCTGACCCAGGACGCGACCGGCGGCAACGTGCACAAGATCGTCGAAGAGCGCCTGCGGCCGTACCGCCGCGCCAAGCCCGATCTGTCGCTGACCCTCGTCGATCCGCGCGAAGATCCCAAGCGCGCGGAGGCGGCCGGCATACGCACGCCCAGCGAGCTCGTGGTCGAGTATCGCAAGCGCACCGAGCGCATACCGCTCGGCGACTTCAGCGAGCAGGCTTTCGCCAACGCGCTGATGCGCCTCATGCGCGGTTCCACGAGCCTCGTGCTGTGGCTCGAAGGTCACGGCGAGCGCCGGCTCGACGGGATCGCGAATCACGACCTCGGGGAATTCGGCAGGCAGCTGCAGCAGAAAGGCATGAAGATCAACAGCGTCAATCTGGCGCTCGCGCAGGAGGTGCCCGCGAACGCGTCCGCGCTCGTGGTGACCACCGCGCAAGCCGATCTGCAGCCGTCTGAAGTCGAGAAAATCCGCAAATACGTGCAGTCCGGCGGCAATCTCCTGTGGCTGATCGACCCTGCGCCGCTGCACGGTCTCGAGCCGATCGCCGAGATGCTCGGCCTCGTGCTCACGCCGGGTACGGTCGTCGATTTCGCCGTGCGCCCGCGCGCCGGACCGCCGGTATTCGCGGTCGCGACGAGCTACGGACAGCATCCGATCACCGCCGCTTTCCGGAACAACACGATCTTTCCGTACTCGCGCCAGGTCGGCATCTCGGAGCTCGAAGGCTGGCGCGTCTCGCCGCTGATCGAAGTGGCGCCGCGCGGCTGGGTCGACATGG
>JAQGNC010000248.1 GCA_028292065.1 Betaproteobacteria bacterium | reverse complement strand
TCGAGATACCGAATCCGCAGCGCGACATCAATGTGCGATCGGGCGCGCTTGCGGTGAGGCTCGAAGGTGCGAGCCCGCAGCCCGAGCAGTCGCCGCAGGCCTGAAGCGTCGCCTCTACGGCTTCAGCGGGCGGCCAGCCGCTCGAGTCCGGCGCGGGCCAAGCCTTGTGCCTAAGCGACGACCGCCTGCGGCGCGGCTACGACCGGCCCGTCGGGAAGAGGGCTCGGCCTGCCGATCGCGTAGCCTTGCGCGAAATCGACCCCGATCTCGCGCAGCTCGTCCAGCACTGCTTCGTTCTCCACCCATTCGGCGATCGTCTTCAAACCCATCGCGTGACCGATCTGGTTGATCGCCGCGACCATGCTGCGGCTCACCGGGTCCTTGTCCATCTCGCGCACGAAACCGCCGTCGATCTTCAGATAGTCGACCGGCAGGTTCTTCAGGTACGCGAACGAGCTCATGCCCGAGCCGAAATCGTCGAGCGCGAAGCGAAAGCCCATCGATTTGAGCTCCTTGACGATGTGTGCGGCGCGCCGCAAGTGGTTCACCGCGACCGTCTCGGTGATCTCGAAACACACGCAGCGCGGGTCGAGGCCGTACGCTCGGGTCTGCTGCTTCACGAAGTCGATGAGGTAGTCGGCGTTGATCGACGCGCCCGACAGGTTGATCGCAAACATCGCTGCGCGCCTGCCGAAATGCGGGATCACCTTGGTGATCGCGCGAAAAGCCGCCTCGATCACCCAGCGGTCGATGCTGGGCATGAGGTCGTAGCGTTCGGCCGCAGGCAGGAAAGCGCCCGGCGCCACGATGTTGCCCTCCTCGTCGACCATCCGCACCAGAAGCTCGAAGTGCAGCGCCGCATCGTCGTCGCGTACGATCGCGCTGCACTCCTGGGCGTGGAGCAGCAGACGGTTCTCGTCCATGGCGCGGGTGATGCGCGCGACCCAGTCCATCTCCTGCTGCCGGCGGGCGATGTTGGCGTCCCCCGCCTCGTAGGTCTGAAGCCGGCCGCGGCCTCCCTCTTTGGCGGTGTAGCACGCGGCGTCGGCCGCGCTCAGGAGCGCCGCTTTGCTCACGGTGTCCTTGTCGATGCGCACCAGCCCCATGCTGACGCCCACCGTGAAAGTCCTGTCTTCCCAGCTGAAGCGAAAGACCGATACCGCGTCGAGCAGGGCCTGGCACACTTCGCGGCCTTTCTCGAGGGAGCACCCGTCGAGCACGAGGCCGAACTCGTCGCCGCCGAGGCGCGCCAGGGTGTCGGACTCGCGGATGCGGCCTTGCACGAGCGTGGTCACCTGCCTGAGGAGCTCGTCGCCCGCGACGTGCCCGCACGTGTCGTTCGGGATCTTGAACTGGTCGAGATCCATGTAGCACAGCACGTGCTGCCGCTCGGTCCCCGCGGTCACGCGTATGAGCTCTTCCAGGCGCCGCTCGAATTCGCTGCGGTTGACGAGCCCGGTCAGGGCATCGTGAGTGCTCTGCCATGAAAGCTGCCGCGCCATGTCGCGGGCGGTGACGACCGCGCGCTCGCGCTCGTCGTCGAGCGCGGAGAGCGCGCGATGCAGCGCGCCCAGCGGCGAGAGCCGCAGGCCCGCGAGCGTTCCGCAACCCAGCACGAGCGCGGCGAGCGCGAGCAGCAGCGCCTCGTCGCCGCCCGTATTCGAGCCGGTCGCGGCGTACCGCACGCCGCAATAGGCGAGCGGAAGACACAGGCTGACTGCCAGCGAGACGGCCGCGGCGCGGCGGCCGATGGCGTTGGCGACCGCGCTCGTCAGGCCCATGTCAGGCCAGCCGCGTGCGCCGCGCGCTGCCCACGGGTGCGCAGCCCGGCCGCAGACGCGAGCCGAACCGGCCACAGGGGGACGAAAAGAAAAAGCGGGGGTGGAAAGCGGTTTGCTCTCCCCCGGAGATCGTGAGACGAAGGTTGCATGCAGGCACTCTCGGCTTGCCCGGACTCGTTGTTTACCTGGGCAAGTCAACGGCGCAAACCGTGAATTCTTTAACGGTTGCACGAGCTTGCAGAGCTCGTGCAGCCTTGCGAAACGGTTGCACGAGCTTGCAGAGCTCGTGCAAGCTTGCGAAACGGGCGCAGGACGTTGCAGAACGTTCGTGCAGAGACGCGGGCGAGGGCGCTGCAGCAGGACGGCCCGGCGCGCGGCGGCGCCGAACAAGGCGGCCTACCGGCGCAAGCCGATCGCCTTGCGCCCGCGCGGCGTCAGGATGAGCTGGCCCTCATCGCACGCCACGAGCTCGAGCGCGAGCAGGCGCTCGCGACGGCTCGCGGCGATCGCGGCGTCGCCGGCCTTGAGCTGCATCAAGGCGTGGGTGAGGTTGATCCATTCGGCGAGGCCGGAAAGGCCTTCGGCCGCCGCGCCCGCAGAAAAACGGGGTGTATCCGGGTTGTGTGTGTCCATGCGACGCGTCTCTCCTGATGCGCGCAGATTAGGGGCGCGCGGGAGACCGCGGAAGTGATTACTTCACGTGCGCTGCGATTCGCCGGGATCGCGGCCCCGAGCCGCCCGCGACGGATCAGAACTTGTAACGCCCGGTGACCCGCCACACCGAGATAAAGTCTTTTTCGAGGCCGGGGGTGCCTGAGCCGACGTCGTTGTAACGCTGCCACTCGAGCCGACCCGCGAAGTTGCCGGCGAAAACGTACTGAAGGCCCCCGCCGATCGTGTATTCGGTGCCTTTGGCGCTGGACGTGCCGATGGCCGCGCCGGTCGTGCTCGCGTCGCTGTAGTAGCGGAACACGCCGAATTTCCCGTAGACCGAGAACTTGTCGGTCATCGGCAGGCTGCCGACCGCGAGGAACTCCCACGCGGTGGTGTCGATGCGGGCGGTCACCGGCAGGCCGAAAAGCGTGCCGCTGGTCGTCGCCTGGCCGAAATCGGAGTAGCCGGTCTCGAGCGCGAAGAAGCGGTTGAACTGATAACCGCCATAGACCGTCCAGGTCTTATCGGTGGTATCGCAGACCCCGACGCAACGGTCGCCCGACCGCGACCGGCCGCCGCCGGCGCCGATATAAATGCCCGAATCCATGTTGAGCCGCATTTCCTGCGCCGGCGCCTGCGCGTGCGCGCCCAGCGGCAGCGAAGACAGGAGCCCGCAGGCAGCCAGGATCATTTTTCTTTTCATGAAGCCTCCCAGAGTTGTCGCAGTCGGTCACATCCCCGCGTGGGGAAAGGAACAGCGTCGGTCAGAACCGGTAGCGCGCGCCGACCCGCACCACGCTGATATCGGCTTTGGGAAGATTGAGGATGCCGCTGCCGACGCCGAGGTAGCGCTGCCACTCCAGACGCAGCCCGAGCCCCTGCGCGAGCCCGTATTCGGCGCCGAGACCGAAAGTCAGTTCGGTGCCTTTGTCGCTCGAGGTGCGGGCCGATGCGCCGGTCGCGGAGCCGTCGCTGTCGTAGCGAAAGAAGCCGCCTTTGGCATAGAACGAGAACTGTTCGGTCAGCGGCAGGAATCCCACTGCGACGAGCTCGGCCGCGGTCGTCTCGCTCGTGACCGACGAGGCTACCCCGCCGACGAAACCGGTCGTCTTGGCCTTGCCGAAATCGGAATACCCGCCTTCGACCGCGAAATAGCGGTTGAGCTTGTAGCCGGCGAAAAGATTCCACGTCATCGCTTTGGAATCGCAGGCGCCGCCGAGCGTGGTGCAGAAATCCCGCGCTTCGCTTCTGCCGAGCCCGAGACCGGCATAGGCACCCGAATCCATCTTGAGCGGCATGCCCGAAGTCTGCGCGTGCGCAGCCGCGGGCGCGAGCAGCGACAGGCACACGGCGATCAGAGCGGTTGTGCGATTCATCCTGTTCCTCCCCTTTTTGACTTCGGTCGACGGCCCTCAGGATATGAGGCCGCCGGGTTCGACGCGCTGAGTATAGCCAGAGTGTCCGGAGTCGTACACCCTGCGCCGCCACGCGCGTGCAGCGGCCGTATTAGTATTGCGGCCATGTCCGACCTCTGCATCTATGAAGCGCCGTCTCAGTTGTGGACCCTGGCGCCGACTTTCACGGCGACGATCAACCGCTCGGGTGTGACCGTCGCCGATTTCCTGCGCGATTCCGGCGTGACGTGGCAGCGCGAAAATCCCCGCACCGCGCACATTCGCCTCTGCAAGCCGGGTCACGGGCGACTCGGGCTGCGCGGTTATCTGCGAGGCTGCTGGCGTGAATGGCTGGGCGCCGACCGGTCGTGCGTGGTTCTGCTGGGCGAGCCGCGCGAAGCTTCGCCGCTCGAGTACCGCTTCGCGCGTCCGGAGAACACGCTGGCCTGCGCGCCGGGGGAGAACCTGCAGCGCCTCTATTTCGGAGCCGAATGGCGCGATCCGCAACTCGACGGCTGGCACGCGCGCGAGGACCGCGTGTGCTGGATCGGCCGCCCGACCCCCTCGCGTGTCGAGACCGCGCGGGCGCTGGAGCGACTGAACGTGCCGCTGGACATCTACAGCCTGGAGCCGTGGCCGCTATCGAGCTGGCGCGGCTACGCCGAGGACGAGATCGCCGCGTCGCGCCGCTATCGCTACCGCATCGTCGCCGAGAACAACGCGACCCACGGCTATCACTCCGAGAAGCTCTTCAACAGCATACGCAGCGGCTGCGTGACCTTCTATGGCTGCTGCCCCACCCTGTCGCTTCCTCACCTTGCCGGCGCTTACCTGCCGCTCGACCCGCAGGCGCTCGCGCAACGCGCCGATCATGCGCCGGGCGTGCTCGAAAACATGGGCCGCGTGATGTACACCGACGCGTGGACCGTCTACTCGTTTCGCACGTTCTACGAGCGCGTGATCGACCTCGCACGGCGGGTGGCCGAACGCGGGTAGCCGCGTTGCGTCGAATTCATGGATTATTGCCGGTCTTTGCGCTGTTACCTTGGAAGCACGACTGAGTATTCCGTGAGTTCACGATGCGCCCCCTAGGAGAAACAACGTGGTCAAGAGAGTGACGATCGCTGTGAGTGCGTTATTCGCAGTAGCAACCGCCGGCTGTAGCGCCATGCAGGGCGGCGCCGCGCCTATCATGCAGACCGCCCCGGGCGACCCCATCGGTTCCGCGAACATCGGCACCGGCTCGGTCACGGTCAACAGCATGATCCCGCCGGAAGCCAAGGCGGCGGGCATGGGCACCGGGCCCTGATTCGATGTCCGCGATCGGGATTTGTCGAACTGAAAGCGCTCCGCGTTCGCGATTCGAAAAAAAGGCCGCCAGCCGCAGCCTGAACAGGGGAGAGCCCATGATGCCGCCCGCGGCGCATCGAGTCCGTGAACTGCCGCACGGGTGTGTAGCGAAAAGTGTGTTGGATGCGCGCATCCGGCGGCCGCTGGCGCTCCGCCGGCAACGCGGTGACCGGGAGCGATGTCACGTTCGTGCCTCGCCGCTCACCAACCACCGCTGCGTCAAACCTGCCGCTGCTGGTTCGGACGGGGCGGTGCGGCAGTCGGCCCGTCCTATGCCTCTGGCCCGAGCCGTAAGCTCGCGATCGCTGCGCCGGGATCCTGCGCATAGGACGCCTGGTGGGCGACGATTTCTTCAAGCCGCTCGCGTTGGCTGAGGTGCCGCTCGATTTCCGGCGGGTGCAGACGATCGTAAACCGGGACCCACTCATCGGCCACGCGTAGCGCGAGCGCCGGGTTCAGGACGTAATACCCGTGCGCCGTGCGCGCGAAAAGCTTGCGGTTGTACTGATACTCGCGCGAGATTTCGTTTCGCGCGAGAACACCGCTCAGATAAT
>JAQGNC010000266.1 GCA_028292065.1 Betaproteobacteria bacterium | reverse complement strand
CAGGAATTCGCCCGCCGCAACCGCATCCTGCCGATCGCGTATCACTCGCGCGAGCAGGTGCTGACGGTCGCCACCACCGAGATCTTCAACGTCGTCGCGATGGACCAGCTGCGCGCGATGCTCGGCTCGCAGATCGAGATCAAGACCCAGCTCGCGGCCGAAGCGCAGCTCGAGGATTTCATCGACCAGTTCTACGGCTACGAGCTGTCGGTCGACGGCATCCTGAAGGAGATCGAGACCGGCGAGATCGACTACGACAGCATCCAGGCCGGCGGCGACGAATACACCCAGCCGATGGTGCGTCTGGTCAATGCGCTGCTCGTCGACGCGGTCAAGCGCGGCGCCTCCGACATCCATTTCGAGCCCGAATACGCGTTTCTTCGCGTGCGCTTTCGCATCGACGGCGTGCTCGAGACCGTTCGCAGCCTCCACAAGACCTACATGCCCGGGATCACGGTGCGCATCAAGGTCGTCTCCGAAATGAACATCGCGGAGACTCGCGCGCCGCAGGACGGGCGCCTTTCGCTCACGCTCAACGGCCGCCCGGTCGACTTCCGGGTCTCGACCCAGCCGACGATCTACGGCGAGAACATCGTGCTGCGCGTGCTCGACCGCGAGAAGTCGATCATCAACCTCGACCGCATGGGCCTGCCCAAGGACGTGACCGACCGCCTCGGCATCATGCTCGCGCGTCCCGAAGGCATCCTGATCGTGACCGGGCCGACCGGCAGCGGCAAGACGACGACCCTGTACTCACTGCTGGCGCAGGTGAACGACGAGACGGTCAACATCATGACCCTCGAAGACCCGGTCGAATATCCGCTGACGCTGATGCGCCAGACCTCGGTGAACGAAGTCGCGCGCATGGACTTCGCGAACGGTATCCGCTCGATCATGCGGCAGGACCCGGACATCATCCTGGTCGGCGAAGTGCGCGACAAGGAAACCGCCGAAATGGCTTTCCGCGCGGCGATGACCGGCCACCAGGTGTTCACCACGCTGCACACCAATTCGGCGCTCGGCGCTTTTCCGCGGCTGCTCGACATCGGCATCCAGCCCGACATCATGGCGGGCAACATCATCGGCGTGATCGCGCAGCGCCTGGTGCGGGTGCTGTGCGCTCACTGCAAGGAGCCGTATCAGCCCGGGCGCGAAGAGCGCATGCTGCTCGGCGAGTTTGCGGAAGGCAACCCGATGCTCTACCGCGCGGTCGGCTGCCGCCAGTGCGACAACAAAGGCTATCGCGGGCGCACCCCGATACTCGAGATTCTGGTGATGGACGCCGATATGGACGAGCTCGTCGCGCGCCGCTCGACCGCCAAGGAGCTGCGCACCGCGGCGATGGCCAAAGGCTTCAGGCCGCTGGCCGAAGCCGGAATCCAGCGCGTGCTCGACGGGATCACGACGCTCTCCGAGCTTTCGCGCGCAGTCGATCTCACGGGGCGGTATGTCTAGCGCAAGCCTGCGCGTGGTTCGTCGCGCCGTTTCCCGGTAGCCGCGCCGTGCCTTCATTCCAGTACAAAGCGGTCGACAAAACCGGGCGCCCGGTGCGCGGCGGCCTCGAGGCGGTGAACGAAGCCGACCTCGAGCTGCGGCTACGCCGCATGAACCTCGACCTGATCACGTGCAGGCAGGTCGACCGCAAGACTTCGCGCCTCGCCGGCGGCGGGCGTATCGTGCGCCGCGACCTCATCAACTTCTGCTTCGACGTCGAGCAGATGAGCCGCTCCGGAATCCCGATCCTCGAAGGCCTGCGCGACCTTCGCAACTCGCTCGAGAACCCGCGCTTTCGCGAAGTGCTCACGATCATGATCGAGGACATGGAAGGGGGCAAAGTGCTCTCGCAGTGCATGGCCTCGCACCCCGAAGTCTTCGACAAGGTGTTCGTCAGCCTCGTCGCCGCGGGCGAGCAGACCGGGCGCCTGCCCGAAGTCTTCCAGAGCCTCGCCGATTCACTCAAGTGGCAGGACGAGCTCGTCTCGCAGACGCGGCGCCTCCTCATCTATCCGTCGATGGTGATGGCGGTCGTGCTCGCCGTGGTGATGTTCCTGCTGATCTATCTCGTGCCGCAGGTCACCGGGCTGCTCAAGACGATGGGCGTGCCGCTCCCGATACAGACCCGGGTGCTGATCGGCGCGTCCAACATCGTCGTCGAATGGTGGCCGGTCATCTTCGGCCTGCCCGCGATCGCGGCCATCGTCGTCGCGGTGTCGTTCTCGCGCAATTCGCGCATGCAGTACTTCTGGGACAACGCCAAGCTGCGCCTGCCGATCGTCGGCACGATCCTCCAGAAGATCATCCTCGCGCGCTTCGCGACTTTCTTCGCGCTCATGTACGAGTCGGGGATCACCGTGCTGGACGCGATGAAAACCAGCGAGGACATCGTCGGCAACCGCGTCATCGCCGACGGCCTCATGCGCGCGGGCGCGCAGGTCTCGGCGGGCGCCAGCCTCACCGAATGCTTCCACAACCTCGGCATCTTTCCGCCGCTCGTCATCCGCATGCTGCGCGTGGGCGAGAACACCGGCGCGCTCGACGTAGCGCTGCGCAACGTGAACTATTTCTATACGAGAGACGTCCGGGAGTCGGTCGACAAGGCGTTGAAGATGCTCGAGCCGGCGATCACGCTCGGGCTCGGCATGGTGCTGGCGCTGATCATGTGGTCGGTGTTGTCCCCCGTGTATGATGTTCTGGGCAAGTTGAAATTCTGATGCGAAGCGTGAGAGAAAAGCTGCTCATCTGCGTGTCGTCGCTGCAGGCGTCGGCGGCGTTCTGGCGCGGCGGCAGGATCGTGCAGCTCGAGCATTTCGCGCACGACGAGCGCGGGCTGGCCGACTTCCGCCAGTTCCTGACGCCTTTTTCGAACGTGCCGGTCTTCATGATGGTCGACGCGGTCGAAGAGGATTACCGCTTCGAGACCCTGCCCCACAGCTTCGGCCCCGATCGCGTGCAGATGGTGCAGCGGAAGCTCCGCCAGCACTACCGCAACACGCCGTACATCGGCGCGTGGCTGCAGGGGCGCGAGAACGACAAGCGCCGCGACGACCGCTACCTCTTCGCCGCGCTCACCAACCCCGACATTCCCGCCGACTGGCTGAAGATCATCGCCGCGCAGGAGCTTCCGCTCGGCGCGGTGTACCTGCTGCCGATGATCAGCGCGGCGCTCCTCGACAAGCTGCAGGTCAAAGCGCCCAACATCCTGCTCGCGGCACAGCACACCGGCGGCTTGCGCCTCACTTTCTTCCGCGACCGCCAGTTCCGCCTCAGCCGTCTCACTCGCGGCGACAGCTCGAAGAGCACCGATCCGGTGCGCCTCTTCGCAGGCGAGATCTCGAACACCCGCCTGTATCTGCACGCGCTGCGCACCGCGACGCTCGACGAGCACCTCACGGTGCTGCTGCTCGACCGCAACGACGAGCTCGCGACCGTGGCCGAGACCATCGCGCGGGACAACCCGAGCCTCGATTGCGTTCGCATCGGGCGTGCCGAGCTCGCCTCGCGCCTGGGCCTCGACTCGCAACTGCTCTCGACCTCGGCCGACGCGATCTATCTCCAGCTGCTCGGCCTGCAGACGCCCGCGGGCAACATCGCGCCCGCGCCGGCGACTCAGGGTTACAAGCGCTACCGCGCGCGGCGCGCGATTTTCGCCGCGTGCGCGAGCATCGGCGCGATCGCGGCGGCGTGGAGCGGAGTCAACGCGTGGCAGGCGTACCGGGTGAACGCTCAGGCGGCCGACGTCTCGGCGCAGATCTCGGCGCAGGAGCTCCAGTACCAGCAGATCACTCGCGAGTTTCCGCCGTCGCCGACGACCGGGGACAATCTGAAGCGCGCCGTCGAAGTCGCCAAAGCGCTGCGCGACACCGCGCACGATCCGGTGCCGATGATGGCCGCGGTGTCGGCGGCGCTGCAGCCGACACCGGGGGTCGTCCTGCGCGAATTCGCGTGGAAATACGGCACGAGCGACGTGGACAAAGGCGGCGACAACGCGGCCCAGGCGTCGGCTACGCGCGCGTCGGTGTCCGGTGCGACGCCCACCGCAGCAACCCCTGCGCGCTACCAGAGCGCTTACCTCGTCGGCGAGATCAGGCCTTTTCGCGGCGATTACCGCGGCGCGATCGACACGATCAACGCGCTCGCGGCGCGCCTGCGGCTCAATCCGGCGGTGGCCGAAGTACGCACCCAGAAGATGCCGCTCAACGTGAGCCCGACCGCGCCGCTCTCGGGCAACACCCTCGACTCGACCCGCGCCGCCGCGGCGACCGCCGAGTTCGAGCTCGTCGTCGTGTTCAAGCCGCGCCTGTGATCACCCGTCAGGACGTCGACGCGCTGCGCGTCCCGCTCATCACCCTGCTGGCGACCCTCGTCGTCGCGGCGACGATGATCTTCGTTTCAGCCGCGCTGCGCGACAACGCGGCACAGCTCCTCACCAAGCGCGAGAACGAGCTGAAGCAGGCGCGCCTGAAGATCCAGAACGCGGGCGAGGAAAAAGAGATGATCTCGCGCTACCTGTCGGGCTATCAGCAGCTCGCGCGTGCGGGTTTCGTCGGCGACGAGCAGCGCATCAACTGGCTCGACAGCCTGCGCAGCGCGAACGAGGAAGCGCGCATCTACGGGGTCGAGTACGACATCAGCGCGCAGCGGCCTTACGCCTACGCGTCCGAGTTCAACGTGGGCCAGCTCCTGCTGCAGGAATCCTTGATGCACTTGAAATTCAGGCTGCTGCACGAGGAAGACCTGCCGCGCTTTTTCGACGCGCTGGCGCGGCGCAGCGGGGGTTTCTACACGATCGATGAATGCACGATGAAGCGCCTCGGTACCGACACCGAGAAAGGCCCGCAGCTCGACGCGAACCTCTCGGCCGATTGCGCGTTACGCTGGCTGACGGTGACGCCGGCGAAAGCGGGAGCGAAAAAAGGATGAAGCCCGCACTCGCGAGTCTCGCGCTCGCCGCACTCTGCGCGGCCGGCACGGCCGGGGCCGCGCAGCCGATCGGGCGCCTGTTCTTCACGCCCGCCGAGCGCGCGCAACTCGACAACGCGCGCGCGCAAAAACGCGTGCCGCAGCCCGCCGCCGCGGCGCAGCCGGTCGATACCCGTCCCGAGACCCAGGTCGTCACCTACAACGGCATCGTCAGGCGCAGCGACGGCAAATCGATCCTGTGGCTCAACAACAAACCCGCGGATGAGAAGGAAGCGCTTTCCGGGCTCGCCATCACCGGCCGGGTGAAAGCCGATGGCGGCGTCACCCTGCAAGTGCCCGGCAGCGGCAGCAGCGTCGACCTCAAAGTCGGCCAGCGCGCGGAGCTGCAGACCGGCAAGGTCAGCGAATCGCGTCCCGAGCCTGCTAAACCCGAAGCGAAGCCCGACGCCGCCGCGAAGTCCGACACCGTTAAATCGGAGCCGGCCAAAGCGGAGCCGGCCAAAGCCGAGGTCCCGGCCAAGGCCGGAGCCGCGCCCGCGAAAAGCGCCGAAGCTGCCGCGAAGAAAGCCGAAGGCGCACCGCCGGCGTCGCGCGAGGGGCTCTCCAGCGCGGAGCTCGAGCAACAGCGCGCACGCGCGCGCTGATCGGAAGGCGCCCCACGCCAAGCAGCGGGACAGAAGCGGCCGCCCCGGCCGAAAAAAACGCCGGTTGAACGATGCGGCGCGGCTGGTAAGATTCCCTCGTAAGTAACGAAGCGGTCCTCCGCTCCGGATCCCGCAGCGCTGCCCG
Source organism: Betaproteobacteria bacterium (assembly GCA_028292065.1). GTDB lineage: Bacteria > Pseudomonadota > Gammaproteobacteria > Burkholderiales > SG8-41 > JAQGMV01. Next base: position 13,509 of record JAQGNC010000266.1, on the reverse strand, counting down.
ACCCTCCCGGAAAGCGATTCGTGAATGCTGCAAACGACCGCGGCGACGTGGTGCCGGCCGTGTCCGTGGCCGGTTGCGCCGCGTACGGTGCGCTCCCGTTTCACGTCCGAGCTTCAAAGTCGGCCGCCGGCCGCGGCCGACCCGCCGAATCGGGGCAGGCCCTCCTCATCCTGATCGTCACCCTGTCGATCGCGACCATGCTGCTGGTGTACGGGTCGACGACCGAGATCGAGCGCGTGGTGAGGGCCGAGAGCCGCGCGCGCGATGCGCTCGAAGAGGCGAAGCAGGCGCTGATCGGCCGCGCGGTCGGCGATGCCAACCGCCCCGGCAGCCTGCCGTGCCCGGACACCGGCGACGACGGCAGCGCCGATCTCTTCGTCGGCTCGGCGTGCCCGAGCTATCTCGGGCGCCTGCCGTGGCGCACCCTCGGGGTGGGCGACCTGCGCGACGACAGCGGGGAGCGCCTGTGGTACGCGCTCTCGCCCAACTTCCGCGATCACCCGAGCGCGCCGCCGCTGAACACCGATACCAAAGGCACGCTGACGGTCTACAGCAACAGCGATGCGCTCGTCATCGCCGACCAGGCGATCGCGGTGGTGTTCGCGCCGGGGCTCGCGCTGCGCGACCAGCGCCGCGACGACGGGCAGGAACTGTGCGCGACGACCGGAAAAACGGTACAGCGCAATCGCTGCGCGGCGAACTACCTCGACGCTGCGGCAGGCGTGCGCAACGCCGCCGCGAGCGGTCCATTCATCGCCGCGCGCGCAGCCGACGATTACAACGACCGCCTCGCGGTCCTCGGCGCGGCGGATCTCATGCCGCTCGTCGAGCGCCGCGTCACCCTCGAGCTCAGAAACGCGCTGCTCGCCTACCGCGCGGGAAGCGACTGCGCGTGCTACCCGTGGGCCGACAGCGCGGGCGCCGGTGTGAGCGAGGCCGGTGCGAACCGCGGGCGCGTGCCGGTCCGCAGCGCGCTCCCGCAGAACTGGAAACCCCGCGTGCTGCCCTCCTATGTCGTGCCGAACGAATGGGCGCGAGTGATTTACTACGCGGTCGCGCGCGACGCGCTCGAGGCCGGCGGCGCCGCATGCGCTACGTGCGCCGACGCGAGCCTCTCGGTCGACGGCGCCTCGGGTTTCGACGTGGTCCTGGTCTCCGCGGGCTACGCCGGCGCGCAGCGCCCGAGCCTCGCGCCCGGCGCGTATTTCGACGACCCCGAGAACCAGGACGGCGACGATCGCTTCGTGACGCCTCGCGGCAGCGGCGCCGACCGCGACCGGCTGTATGCGATCGCCGGGGCGCAAAGCGGCTGCGCGGCGAATGCGCGAGTGCTCATCGACAACGCGCCGTGCGCAAGTCCCGCAGCGGGTGTGCGCGCGGTGTGCCAGTCCGCAGCCGCGGCGCTCGCGCGCTGCACCTGTTCGTCCGCTGCGGCGACGCTGACGGGATCGAAGTGCGCAGCCTCGCTCGATGCGTCGGCGTGCGAGGCTGCGATGACTCAACTACGGGGGTGCGTGCCATGAACCCAATGTCGGAGCGCGGTTTCACCATACTCGAACAGGCGGTATCGCTGTCGGTGATCGCGCTCCTGCTCGGCAGCATCATGGTCCCGCTGCAGACGCAGGTCGAAAACCGGAAAGTCGACGAAACGCGCCGGGCGCTCGATCTCGCGCAGGAGATGCTCGTCGGCTACGCAGTCGCGAACGGCTATTTCCCGTGCCCCGCCGACCCGTCGAGCAACGGGCAGGAAGCCCAGGGCGCGAATCACGCGACCGGAAGCTGCCCGACCTACCACGGCTTTCTACCGGCGGCGCTGCTCGGCTTCAAGCCGACCGACGCACAAGGCTACGCGATGGACGCCTGGGAAGGTCAGCTCAACCGCGTGCGTTACGCGGTATCCGACCGCACGGTCGGCGGCGTGTCGAACGCGTTCACGCGCGCCAACGGGATGCGCAGCGTTCCGCTCGCGAGCCTGGGTTCGAGCGCACTCTTTCACATCTGCCAAAGCGGCGACGGCCCGAGCGCCGCCGACTGCGGCACCGCGGTCACGCTCGCATCCAATGCGGTCGCGGTGGTCTGGTCGGTCGGACCGAACGCGCTGACCGGCGGCACGAGCGTGCACGAAGCGCAGAACCCGAACCCGAACGGCGGCAGCGCGGACCGGGTTTTCGTGAGCCGCACGCCGTCGACCGTGCAGGGGCACGAGTTCGACGACATCGTGACCTGGATTCCGATGACCGCGCTGCTGAACCGCCTGGTCGTCGCGGGACAGTTCACGCCCGCCGCGCAGTCGAGCGCGTCCCCGTCGACGCCGGCGCGCTAGCTTTCGTGAGACCCGTCCCACGCACGCATTGCGAAGGCTTCACCCTGCTCGAGCTCGCAGTGGCGCTGCTCCTCATGGGGCTGCTTTTCGGCAGTCTCTTCCTGCCGCTGCAGCAGCAGCTCGAAAGCCGCAGGACTGAAGCCACTGCGCAGCTCCTGCGCCAGGCGCGCGAAGCGCTGCTCGGCTACGCGGCCGCGAACGGCTATTTTCCGTGCCCTGCAGACGCCGCGGGCGGCGGCCGCGAGCCGGCTGCAAGCGATCACACGACCGGGAGCTGCCCCGCTTATTTCGGCTGGCTGCCCGGCGCCGCGCTCGGCCTGCAGGCGACCGACGCGCAAGGCTACGCGGTCGACGCGTGGCCGGGGAGCGCCAATCGCATCCGTTACGCGGTCGCGAAAGACACCGTCGGCGCGGTCGCGAGCCCTTTCACCCGCATCAACGGCATGCGTACCGCGACCATCGCGAGCCTTGCCGATTCGGCGCTCTCGCTCTTTCACGTGTGCAGCAGCGCGAGCGCGGTCGTCGCCGGGACGAGTTGCGGCGCCGGCGCGACGCTGGTGTCGAGCGCAGCGGTCGTCATCTGGTCGGTCGGGCCGAACGGGTCCCGCGGAGGCGCGAGCGCGGACGAAGCCGAGAACCCGAACCCCAACGGCGGCAGTCCCGACCGCATTTTCGTGAGCCGCGCGCGAGGCGGCCTCGAAGGCCGCGAATTCGACGATCAGCTTCAGTGGGTTCCGATGCCGCTGCTCGTCGCGCGTATGGTCGCCGCCGGGCACCTGCCGTGAATCACGCGACGTGTCGACGCGGCACGGCGCCCGCGCGGCCTGCCGCGGCGCACAGGGTGAAGCACACCGCGCCCGGCGCGTTGCTCGCGAGCTCGAGGCGATAACCCGACTGCGCGGCGAGGCGGCTCGACTGGTAAAGACCGACGCCGTAGCCGGTCTGCGACGCGACCGGGGCTTCGAACAACTGCTGCGCGACGCTGCGTGAAATCGCCGCGCCGTTGTCGCACACGGTCAGGGTGCCGCGCGCGGCCGACGAGAACCTGACCCGCACTTCGAGCGCGCCGGTTTCGCTCGACTTGTTGAAAGCGTTCTCGATCAGGTTGTCGGCGACGCTGTCGAAAAGCTCCGCCGGCAGGGTGAGGCCCGAGACGTCGTCGGCGAGCTCGAACGCGATGCTGCGCACGCTGTAGCGCTGCAGGAGCGCGTCCCACCAGGTGCGCGCGTCCGCTTCGTTCAGCTCGGCGTCGCGCGGGGCGCGCAGCTTGTCGAGCGTGGTGTTCAGGCGCTGGGTGATCTGCGGCAACTGCCGTTGCATGAGCGCCTGGAGCGCCTGCGCCTGTGCCGGTGTGGTGTTCGCGGCGGCCGAGCATAACGCGTTGAGCGACTGCAGCAGGTTCTTCACGTCGTGAGTGAGCCTCGCGCCGGTTTCGTAGATCGCGTGGGTATAGGCGTTCTGCCGCTGCACCTGCTCGCGCTGCTTGGCTTCGTAGAAATGCCCCACCATCTGGGCGAGGAGCTTCAGGTGCAGCAGGACCGCGGGCGAGACCGTCCAGCGCGTGTGGATGACGAGCTTCAGCTCTCCGGACTCGAGCGGGGTCGCGTGCGCGGTGCGGTTGCCGAACTCGCCTTCGCCGTGCGGCGTGCGCCACTCCACGCCTCTCACCCACGGCATGTCGAGCATGTGCTGCAGGGCGAGCGCGAGAAAGCGCTGCGGCTGGGTCTCCTGCTGCGCGAGCTGCGCGAGGGTCTGCACCCAGCGCTCGAAAGGTAATCCCAGGCTCATGAGGTAGCTCGAGAGCAGGTAGCCGACCCCCGCGAAACCGCTGTGCGGATACCACAGCCACGACAGGCCGACGAGGACCACGGCGATGCCGAAGAGCGTCTGCGCGAGCGCGATCACATAGTTGCCGTGGCTCACGTCGCGCACCACGAAGCTGCCGAGCACGAGCGCCACGACGAGCAGGAAAAAAAGCAGGCTGTAGAAAAGATCGACGCCGACCGGGTTCTCGGGCACTCGCGCAGGCACGCGAATCAGCATGATCGCGATCGGCACCAGAGGCAGCGCGTAACGCACGAGCGAAGCGAGCGCGGGCTCGACCACCTGGTCGGTGAAGAGCTGCGGCACCACCCACATGAGCAGCATCGACAGGAGATACAAAGCAGCGAGCACCGAGATGATGCGTTGGCGCCGATCGCCGATGCGAGGCACGCTGCCGCCGATGATGCCGACGAGGACCGCGAGCCACACCGCCATCAGCCACCAGTTGTACCAGCCGACCAGGAGGCACGCGACCGCGACCACCGAGAACGCCTGGCCGGGCTCGATCTCGCTCTCGCCGCGCCACACCGGCTGCCACAACAGGAACAGACCGAGGTGGGCGAGCAGAAAAGCGCGCGGCCACCAGTCGTCGATGCCCCATGCGATCGACGCGTGCAGCGCGAGCAGCATCAGCCCGAGCGACAGTTGGGGATTGGTGATCGCGATGCGTTCGGGTGCGCTCATCGGCGGCGGAGTCATCGATAACGGGGTGGAGCGTCGGTCATGTGCGTTTCGCTATACTCCGACGTCGCAAAACATCATTCAGCGAATCCATGACCGGCAGGATCGCCACGATCGCACGCTATACGGTGCTCGAAGCGGTGCGCACGCGCCTGCCGCTCGTCACGCTCGTCTGCATCGGCGCGCTGCTCGCGGCGAGCTTCTTCGTGCGCGAGATCGCGATCGCCGAAAGCGCGAGGTTCCAGACGGCGTTCTATGCCGCGGCGGTGCGCTTCGCGGTGGTGTTCGTCGCCGCGCTCCACGTCGTCGCGAGCATCGCGCGCGAATTCCAGGACAAGACCCTCGACGTGACGCTCGCGCTCGATCTGCCGCGCTCGCATTATATCGTCGGCAAGCTCGCGGGCTTTCTGGTCATCGCGGTAGCGCTCGCGGTCGCGGTCGCGCTGCCGCTGATACCGCTCGCGGGCTGGGAGGCCGTGGCTTTGTGGAGCGCGTCGCTCGCTTTCGAGCTCGCGGTCGTGGTGGCTTTCAGCGTCTTTTGCGTGGTCACCTTCAACCAGCTGATGCCGGCGGTGGGGCTGGTCGCCGCGTTCTATCTTTTCGCGCGCGCACTGACCGCGATCAGGCTGATCGGCGCGAACCCGATCGCCGGCGCCGATGCGCTTTCGCACAAGGTGAGCACCGGCGTCGTCGAGGCGCTCGCGCTGATCATCCCCGCGCTCGATGCGTGGACCAGCACCGCATGGCTGGTGGACGCCGTGCCTTCGTGGAGCGCGCTCGCGCAGATCGGCGCGCACAGCGTGGTCTTCGTGACGATCGTCGCGGCCGCCGCGGTATTCGACATGCACCGGAAAAACTTCTGATGAAGCTGCGCTTCGGCGCGGCAAAGGAGCGGCCGGTCTCGGCGGTGCCGCGGCCCGCGATCATCGTCCTCGCCGTCGCGCTCGCCGCGCAGGTGGCGTGGCACGCGGCGTCGCCGCGGCCGGTCGCGAGCGCGTCGTCGCTCGAGCTGCCCCCGCCGACGGCATGGCTGCGCGCTTCGAGCCTCGGCGAGCCGATCGCACTGGCGGCGGCGCTCGTGCTGTACCTGCAGGCTTTCGACAATCAGCCCGGCGTCAGCATCCCTTTCAAGGACCTCGATTACGCAGCGGTCGAGGCGTGGCTCGAACGCGCGCTCGAGCTCGACCCGAACAGCCAGTACCCGCTGCTGATGGCGTCGCACGTCTACTCGCAGGTGCCCGACGAGGCAAAGCAGCGGCGGATGCTCGATTTCGTCCACCGCCAGTTCCTGAAGGACCCGGAGAAGCGCTGGCGCTGGCTCGCCCACGCGGCGATCACCGCGAAGCACCAGCTCCACGACACCCCGCTCGCGCTGAAATACGCCGAGGAGATCGCCCGGCACGCGCGTACCGCCGCGACGTGGGCGCGGCAGATGCGCATCTTCATCCTCGAAGACATGGGCGAGCGCGAGGCGGCGACGATACTGCTCGGAGGGCTCCTCGCCGGCGGCGAGGTCACCGACGAGGCGGAAATCCGCTTCCTGACCCAACGCCTGGAGAAGCTCAAAAGTGTCGAGAAATCGTCGGCACCGTCTGAATCTCGTTAGCTAAACCCCTGACTATCCGCTGAAGTTCCTCCGAATCGCGCCGTTATTGAAGGCTCGGCGGTGGTACGCATATTGCGGAAAACTGCGCCATTTTGACGTTCGGGGAAAAGTGATCATGGGCAAGCGCGAATCGGGGTTCACCCTGATCGAGATTGCGATCGTGCTGGTCATCATCGGGCTGCTGCTGGGCGGCGTGCTCAAGGGCCAGGAGCTGATCACGGGTGCGCGCGTGCGCAACCTCATCCAGCAGCAGGACGGGGTCAAAGCCGCTTATTTCGGGTTTCTCGACCGCTACCGGGCATTGCCGGGCGATTACGCGAGCGCCGCTTCCACCATCGCAGGCTCGAGCAATGTCGCAGGCGATGCGAACGGCCAGATCGAGGCCGAAAACGCCGCGTCGCCCAAGGTCTCCGAAGGCGTTCTCGCGTGGGAGCACCTGTCCAAAGCCGGATTCATCAACGGCTCCTATACCTACGACGCCGCGGGACCCACCGACGCCTCGAACCCCAAAAACCCGTACGCGGGCTACATGCAGATCGTGTTCGACGGGGTCTACGGCACCGGCACCGCGGCTGCGCAGCTGACGGGCAAGCGCCACAACCTGAAGACCGGTCCGCAGATCCCGGTCGAGATCGTCGCCGAGCTCGACCGCAAAGTCGACGACGGCGCGCCCTACACCGGGAGCTTCCAGTTCTCGACCTACGACGGGAAGACGGGAACCTCGCCGACACCGGGCAACTGCATCGACACGACGGCCACGCCGAACGCGTGGAACATCAAGGGTGCCAACGCCAATTGCGGCGGCACGAGCCTTTACTAAACCAAAGCAGCGCGCGGCCAGAGAAGTCCCGAATAATCCGTCGTCAATATCCAGGGAAAAACATCATGCGCAGGCAGCAATCCGGTTTCACCCTCATCGAGATCGCCATCGTGCTGGTCATCATCGGCCTGCTGCTCGGCGGCGTGCTCAAAGGCCAGGAGCTCATCACCGGCGCCCGGGTGCGTAACCTCATCCAGCAGCAGGACGGCGTCAAAGCCGCGTATTTCGGCTTTCTCGATCGCTACCGCGCGCTGCCCGGCGATTACGCCAGCGCCAAGGCCAACATATCCAATGTCAGCGCGGACGGTAACGCGAACGGACAGATCGAGCTCGCCAACACAGCCACGACGGTGGTCAAGGAAGCCGTCCTGTCGTGGGAGCACCTCTCCAAAGCGGGCTTCATCAACGGCTCCTACGTGTACGACAGCAACGGACCGACCGACGCCTCCAACCCCAAGAACCCCTATGCGGGATTCATGCAGCTCGTCTTCGACGGCGTCTACGGCACCGGCGTCGCAGGAACCCCGTTGGCTTCGCGCCATAACCTGAAGACCGGCCCCCAGGTTCCGGTGGAGATCGTCGCCGAGCTCGATCGCAAAGTCGACGACGGCGCCCCCTACACCGGGAGCTTCCAGTTCTCGACCTACGACGGCAAGACCGGGACCTCGCCGACGGCGGCCAACTGTATCGACACAACGGCCACGCCGAACGCCTGGAACATCAAAGGCGCGAATTCGAACTGCGGCGGGACAAGCCTCTACTAAACCCCGCTCGTCGGCTTGTCGAGAGCCACCCCGGGGTGGCCCTTTTTCATTGGTGGGCCGAGCGATCGCGAACAGTCGTAGCGCAGGCGCCCCGCCTGCAGCGGGTTGCCGCGCTGCGGCGCCTGCTGCAGGCGAGCGCGCCCGCGCTACGCAAGCGGGAACTCGAAAGTCGCGAATTTGTCCGCCCGCACAACGGGTTGCGAGTGAGCGCCCGAACCCCGTCTGCTATACTCCGCGCGATCATGAAAGTGCTTTCCAACCCGCCAGAAGCCGACTCGATCGCGATCGCCCGCGACGTGCTGGAAATCGAGGCCCGGGCGATCACCGAGCTCGTCGCTCGCCTCGACCAGAGCTTCGACGACGCGGTTCACATCGTTCTCGAATGCCGCGGCCGCGTCGTAGTGAGCGGCATGGGCAAATCCGGGCACATCGCGCGCAAGATCGCCTCGACCCTCGCGAGCACCGGCACCCCCGCTTTTTTCGTGCACCCGGCCGAAGCGAGCCACGGCGACCTGGGGATGATCACCCGCGACGACGCGCTGATCGGGCTGTCGAATTCGGGCGAAAGCGCCGAGCTGCTCGCGATCGTCCCGCTGCTCAAGCGCCAGGGCGCCAAGCTGATCGCGATGACCGGCAACGCGCAATCGAGCCTCGCGAAGGAAGCCGACGTGCACCTCTACGCCGGCGCCGAGAAAGAGGCGTGTCCCCTCGACCTGGCGCCGACCGCGAGCACCACCGCCGCGCTCGCGCTCGGCGACGCGCTCGCGGTCGCGCTGATGCACGCCAAAGGTTTCACGCGCGACGATTTCGCGCGCTCGCATCCGGGGGGCGCGCTCGGCCGCCGCCTCCTCACCCATGTTCGGGATGTGATGCGCGTGGGCGCGGATGCGCCTCGCGTGGGGCCTCGCGCCACGGTGATGGACGCCGTCCTCGAGATGTCGCGCGGGCGCATGGGCATGACCGCGGTGGTCGACGACGCCGAGCGCGTGATCGGCATCTATACCGACGGCGACCTGAGGCGCACGCTCGAGCGCGGGCTCGATCTGCGTGCGACCGCCATCGCCGGCGCGATGGCCGCCGCACCCCGCACGATAGCGCCCGAGCGACTCGCCGCCGAAGCCGTGGAGATCATGGAGACCCACAAGGTGAACCAGATCCTCGTCGTCGACGAGTCCAAGCGCCTCCTGGGCGCGCTCAACATGCACGATCTCTTCCGTGCAAAAGTGATCTGAGCCGCACGACACGCCGATGGAAGACGTTTATTCCAGGGCCCGCGGGGTGCGGGTCGCCATCTTCGACGTCGACGGCGTGCTCACCGACGGCGGGCTGTATTACAGCGACAGCGGCGAGGAGACCAAGGTCTTCGACGTGCGCGACGGCCACGGGATGAAAGTGCTCCAGTCGACCGGCGTCGAGCTCGCGATCATCACCAGCCGCAAATCGGGCTGTGTCGCGCGCCGCGCCGGGAACCTCGGCATCGAGCTCCTGTTCCAGGGTGTGGAGAACAAGCTGGAAACCTTCGTCGCGCTCGCGGCCAGGCTCGGCCTCGAGCCCGCCCAGTGCGCGTACATGGGCGACGACTGGATCGACCTGCCGGTGCTCACGCGCTGCGGTTTCGCGGTGTCGGTTCCGGAAGCCCCGGCGGTCGTGCGCAGCCGCGTGCACTACGTGACGGCCGCAGGCGGCGGGCGCGGCGCAGTACGCGAAGCGTGCGAGCTCATCATGCACGCGCAAGGCACCTTCGACGCGCGCCTGGCGGCTTTCCTCGCCTGATCGGGGCACCCCATGAGCGACCGCTTCGGGAGCTTGTTCCCTCTCGTTCTGCTGGCGTTTCTCGCCGGCCTGACTTTCTGGCTCGACCAGGTGGTCCAGCCGCCGGGCACGCCCGGCTCGAGCACGGTCAAGCACGACCCGGATTACATCGTCGACGGCCTGGCGGCGGTCCGCATGGATCAGGAGGGCCGCATCAAGCACACGCTGAACGCGCAGAAGATGACCCACTTCCCCGACGACGACGTGACGATGCTGGTGCAACCCAAGTTCGTCACGTACGACGAAAAACGCGCACCGGTCACGATCACCTCGCGCGAAGCGCACATGTCCGGCAACGGCGAAAACGTGTACTTCGAGCAGGACGTGCGGGTGGTGCGCGCGCCGGCCGGCGGGCAGAGCGAGCTGGTGCTCGAAACCGAGTACCTGCACGTGATTCCGGACGACAACATCGCGAAGACCGACCGTCCTGTAACCATTCGTAACGCCGCGGCTGTGGTGAACGCATCTGGCTTAGAATTGAACAGTGAAACACGCGTCCTCAAGCTGCAGGGCCGGGTCAAGGGCATCTACAACCAACCCGGTTCCCGCAATGCGCGCTGAGCGCCTGTCGCGTCTGATCTGCGGTCTCGCCGCCGCCGTGCTGATCGCGGCGGCGCCGGCCCATGCCGAGAAAGCCGACCGCAACAAGCCGATCCAGCTCGAAGCCGACCGCGTGACGGTCGACGACGCGAAGCAGATCTCGACTTTCAGCGGCAACGTCGTGCTCACGCAGGGCTCGATGGTCCTGCGCGGCGACAAGCTCGAAGTGCGCCAGGACAAGGACGGTTTCAGGCAGGGCACGATCTGGGGCAACCTCGCCTATTTCAAGCAGAAGCGCGACGGCACCGACGAGTTGATCGAAGGCTGGTCGGAGCGCATCGAGTACGACAGCCGCGCCGACAAGGTGCAGATGTTCAACCGCGCGATGCTCAAGCGCGGCCAGGACGAAGTGCGGGGCAACTACATTTCGTACGACGCGAACACCGAATTCTTCCAGGTCGTCGGCGGGGGCACCAAGTCGGCCGCCGCCAAACCCGGGGAAGGCCGCGTGCGCGCGATCATGCAGCCCAAGCCCAAGGACGCGGCGCCTGCCGCCGGCGTACCGCTGAAGTCGGACGAAGGTCCGAAGTGACGAGCCTTGTCCGTGCCCGGCAGTAACCCTCCCGACGCGGTCGAATTCGCGTCGCCGTCGGATATCGTCCTGGCCGCACCGAGCGAGCTGCGCGCGCAGAGCCTGAAAAAGCGCTATCGCAAGCGGGTGGTGGTCAAGGACGTGTCGCTCGAAGTGCGTAGCGGCGAAGTCATCGGCCTGCTGGGGCCGAACGGCGCCGGCAAGACCACGTGTTTTTACATGATGGTGGGTCTTGTCGCGATGGACGGCGGCGAGCTCTATCTCGACGGCGAGCGCCTCACCCACATGCCGATCCACCAGCGGGCGCGTCGCGGCCTGTCCTACCTGCCCCAGGAAGCGTCGATCTTCAGGCGCCTGACGGTCGGCGACAACGTTCGCGCGGTGCTCGAGCTGCACGAGGACGACGCGAGCACGCTCGAACTGAAGCTCGACGACCTCTTGCGCGAGCTCCACATCGGGCACTTGCGCGACAACCCGGCGATCAGCCTGTCCGGCGGCGAGCGGCGGCGGGTCGAGATCGCCCGCGCGCTCGCGACCGAGCCGCGCTTCATCCTGCTCGACGAGCCTTTTGCGGGCGTCGACCCGATCGCGGTGCTCGAGATCCAGAAGATCATCGGCTTCCTCAAGGCACGCGGCATCGGGGTGGTGATCACCGATCACAACGTGAGAGAAACGCTCGGCATCTGCGACCGCGCTTACATCATCAACGACGGCTCGGTCCTCGCGGCCGGCAAGCCGGAAGAAATCGTTTATAATGAGAGCGTAAGAAAGGTCTACCTGGGAGAGCACTTCCGTCTGTAAGCCTCCCGTGCGGGAGGCCGAGCAGCCAGCCCTCGCGGGAATCCAGCGCCGCCCCGCACACCTTCCGAGCGCATGAAGCACTCCCTCCAACTCCGGCTTTCCCAGCACCTCACGCTCACCCCCCAGCTGCAGCAGTCGATCAGGCTGCTGCAGCTCTCGACGCTGGAATTGAACCAGGAGCTCGAGCGTTTCCTGCAGGAAAACCCGCTGCTCGAGCGCGACGAAGGCGTCGCGGAGCAGCCGATCATGCCCGCCAACGGCTCGACCGTAGCCGAGCAGCCGCCCGACGCCGCTAGCGAACGTGAGCGCGAGCGCGCGGAAGAGCCCCAGTCCTCCTCCGCACCCGACGGCGACATCTTCAGCGGCGGCCAGGATGGGCCTTACGGCAACGGCTCGCGCGACGACGAGGACGACGACTATCCCCAGGTCGCGGCCGAAAACCCGACGCTGCGCGCTCATCTGCTGAGCCAGCTCTCGCTGCGCAACCTGCCCGAGCGCGACAAGACGCTCGCCACGCTGCTGATCGAATCGCTCGACGAAGACGGCTACATGACCCAGGAGCTCGCCGAGATCCAGGCGATGCTTCCCGAAGAGCTCGACATCGAGCCCGAAGAGCTGCAGATCGCGCTGAAGCACCTGCAGCACTGCGAGCCCACCGGCGTGGGCGCACGCAGCCTCGGCGAATGCCTGGAGCTCCAGCTCTGCGCGCTGCCGGAGTCGACGCCTTTCCGGACCGACGCGCTCGACGTGGTGAAGAATCACCTGGACGCGCTCGCCTCGCGGGATTTCAATCGGCTGAAGAAAGTGCTCCACTGCGACGACACCACCCTGCGCGGGGTGCAAAAGCTCATCACCGGCCTGAACCCCCGGCCCGGCCGCGGGTATGGAACCGATGACACGCGCTACGTGGTTCCCGACGTCGTGGTGCGCAAGGTGAAAGGCGTATGGATGGCCGCGCTCAACCCGGAAGCGATGCCGAAGCTGCGAATCAACCGCCTGTATGCGGACATCCTCTCGCGCGCGCGCAGCTCGGGCTCCCAGCAGCTCTCGAGCCAGCTGCAGGAAGCCAAGTGGCTCATCAAGAACGTGCAGCAGCGCTTCGAGACCATCCTGCGGGTCTCGCAGGCGATCGTCGACCGCCAGCGCCATTTCTTCGAGCACGGCGAAGTCGCGATGCGCCCGCTGGTGCTGCGCGAGATCGCCGAAGCGCTCGACCTGCACGAGTCCACGGTCTCCCGCGTGACCACGCAGAAATTCATGCACACCGCGCGCGGCATCTTCGAGCTCAAGTACTTCTTCGGCAGCCACGTGACGACCGACAGCGGCGGCTCCGCTTCGAGCACCGCGATCCGCGCGCTCATCAAGCAGCTCGTGAGCTCCGAGAATTCCCGCAAACCGCTTTCCGACAGCCAGATCTCCGAGATCCTCGGCCAGCAAGGCATCGTGGTCGCGCGCCGCACTGTCGCGAAGTACCGCGAGTCGATGCAGATCCTGCCCGTCAACCTGCGTAAAACACTATAACCGAGGAAAACCGCATGAATGTACACATCACCGGCCATCAGGTCGCCGTCACCCCCGCGATACGCGAGTACGTCGCCGGCAAGCTCCAGCGCATCAAGCATCATTTCGATCAGGTGATGGAAGTCAACGTCATCATGCAGGTCGAGAAGCTCCAGCAGAAGGTCGAAGCGACGGTGCACGTGCGCGGCAAGGACATCTTCTGCGAGAGCACCGCGGACGACATGT
>JAQGNC010000255.1 GCA_028292065.1 Betaproteobacteria bacterium | reverse complement strand
TGCGCGCGGGTGCGCCAGATGTCGATCCCGCGCTCGGTCGCGGTTGCGCTGGGGTTCAGACCGAGCACGCGCACGCCGTGCTTGGGGCTGTCGGCGCCGAGCGCGCGCGACAGGGTCATGAGACCCGAGTTCGCGATGCTGCCCGCGATGTAGCCTGCGCTCGGGCGCTCGCCCGCGCCGCCGATGACGTTGACGATGACGCCGTCCTTACGCTCGACCATGCGCCGATACACTTCGCGAGTGAGGTTGATGTAGCCGAAGAGCTTGAGCTCCCATCCCGCGCGCCACGCGGTCTCGTCGAGGTCGGTGATCGTGCCTTGCGGGATCGCACCGGCGTTGTTGATGAGGATGTCGACGTCGCCGCACTCGCGCGCGAGCCTTACGGCGTTTTCAGAGACGCCGAGGTCGAGCGCGTGACACGTCACTTTGACGCCGGTCGCGCTCGTGATCTTCGCGCGCGCTTCCTCCAGGGCCGTTTCGCTGCGCGCGGCGAGATGCAGGTTGCGGCCTTCCTGTGCGAGCACTTCCGCGACGCCGAGGCCGATGCCTCTGGATGCGCCGGTGACGAGCGCGGTGCGGCCTTTGAGTTGCAGATCCATGAATCCCTCCTTTGTGTTCGTTGCCTGACGCCTGATCGGCTTCAACTGCGTCTTTCCACTTATGCATTCCAGCATTGTGGTGTTGTTCTCGGCGTCGCCAGCCTTCAGGGTTTGCTGACGTTTTTCGCGCCTTCGTTCGCGCGCGCTTCGGTCTCCTGCATCTGGTCGATCGTCTCGAGCACGTGTTGAGGATCGGTGGGCTGCTGCAAGGCGGTCGCTTCGGGATCGTGTCGGTCTTTGACCATCGGCAGGTCGCGCCGCAGCTCCTCTATCAGGTCGATCAGCTTGGTCGTTTTCTGCTCGGTCAGCAGGTTCAGCTGCAGATCGAGGTGCGCGCGCTGCTGCTCGAGCTTGCTCATCCGGTTCTGCCGGATGAGCACCACCGTCGTGGTCAACAGCGCGAACACGCTGACGACGCCTTGCAGCCAGAAAAAAGGCGCCTCGTCGAACGGCACGGCGCCCCATTCACTGGGCAGCACGTTGTCGAGCACCCAGAGGACGACGAACGCGAGAATGCAGGCGAGAAAGAGGGGACGGCCGACGAAGCCGCTGATCACCTCCACGGCGCGTTGAGAGCGGCTGATCTTCTGTTCTTCGCGCGTGTAGAACTCCAGGATCGATTCGACGTTCTCCGCGATAGGGTCGCGCCCGGAATGGTGCGGGTCATGCGGCTGGGCGAACGGGGCGTTCGCACGTGTGGGGGTGTCGGAGCTCATGGAGTTGACTGTGCGTTCAAGCTTCGCTTCGTGTCGACGCCGCGGCAATCGAGGAAAGCACGCGGCGGCCTTCCGCAAGCAATTCGTCGTAAAGCGCTTCCAGCGGCGCATTCGTGCCTCGCAAGCCCCCGACCACCTGCTCGGTCCAGTCGAGGTACTCCTGCCGCCTCGACAGCGGCCACTTCGACGGCGGGGTGAGCGTCACCGAGCGCACGTTCGAAATCTTGTCGGCGAGCTTCACCAGTCGAGCGGGGTGGGAGATGTGCGCAGCGTGCTCGACCTGCAGGCGCTTGCGCTCGGCCTTGGGGAGCGTCTTGTCGTCGGTGACTTCTTCGACCACGCGCCGCACCTCGGCGCCGAACTGGCGCTCGAGCTCGTCGGGCGACGTATCGGTGTCTTCGATGGTGTCGTGGAGGATCGCGCCCTGCAGCGCGATGAGGTCGGTCACGCCGCCCACGCGCGCGAGGAGCTCCGCGACTTCTATCGGATGGTTGATGTAGGGCGACGCCTCGTCGTCCTTGCGGCGCTGGTCACGGTGCTTGTCGGCCGCGAAGTGCAGCGCTTTCAGCAACGGGGTCACGAGTAACTTTTCGTCCATACGAGTCTTTCAGCTCCTCGGCGTTCATGCTTCGACTGCGGCATGCCATGCCTGCTCGGCACGAACGGACTTTGACATGTCTGTGCGCACTATGCCGCCGTCGACACGGCAGTTATGCGAACAGCGCCACCTCACGTCCGCGAGCGGTCCGCGATAAGACGCTTACGCCGGCACGAACACCGGCATCGCGTATCCGCCTTCGGTCTGTTTGAAAGCGACTTTCACTCTCTGTCCGACCTTCACGCTGTCGAGATCGCAGTCGACGATGTTGGTCATCATCTTCACACCTTCGGCTAGCGTGACGTAGGCGATGCAGAACGGCGTCGGTGCGCCGCGGCGCTGCACGCTGTAGGTATAGATCTCGCCGGTGCCTTGCGCCTGCACCCACTCGACTTTTTCGCTGAAGCAGAAAGGGCACAGCGCGCGCGGATAGTGATGGTGCTCGCCGCACGCGTTGCACTTTTTCAGCATGAGCCTGCCCTGCTTCGCGGCTTCGAAGTACGGCTCGTCGCCCGGATTGAGCGCCGGGTCTCGCATCTTGCGTTCCTGGTATTGGGTCGCCATCGCTCTACTCCCTTTCCATGATCAGTGTGGCGCTGCCGTGGCGGTGGCCGAGGGCGCCGCCGGTGCCGTGCGCGAGGGCCAGGTCGCAGTTGGGAACCTGCACCTTCGCGTGCGCTTCGCCGCGAAGCTGGCGCACCGCTTCGATGATCTTGGTCATGCCGCCGCGGTTGGCCGGGTGGTTGTTGCACAGGCCGCCGCCGTCGGTGTTGAACGGAAGCTTGCCGGTGCCCGATATCAGGTTCCCGTCGGAGACGAACTTGCCGCCTTCGCCTTTCCTGCAGAAACCGAGGTCTTCGAGCTGCATGACGACGGTGATCGTGAAGCTGTCGTAGATCGAGGCGTATTTGATGTCGGAAGGCTGGACCCCCGCTTCCTCGAACGCGCGAGGACCGGTCCACATCGCGCCGGAATAGGAGAGATCGACTTTGCCGCCCATCTGGCCTTTGGTCGTCTCGCCCGCGCCGGTGATCTTGACCAGCGGGCGCTTGAGGCTGCGCGCGATCTCCGGTTTGGCGACGATCACCGCGCCGCCGCCGTCGCTGACCACACAGCAGTCGAGGCGGTGCAGCGGGTCGGAGATCATCGGCGAATTGACGACCTGCTCGACCGTGACCACGTCGCGCAGCATCGCGTTCGGGTTGTACTGCGCGTGATGCGAAGCGGCGACCTTCACCCACGCGAGCTGCTCGCTGGTCGTGCCGTATTCGTACATGTGGCGCATCGCGGCCATCGCGTAGAGGTTGACCGTCACCGGGCTGTAAGGCATTTCGAAAGGCGCATCGGGAAGGTTCACCCCGCGGTCGCGAACCTGGGTGCCCGAGCTGCCTTCGGAGTTCGGACGCCCGGCGAGCGTGACGAGCGCGACGTTGCACTTGCCCGCGGCGATCGCCTGCGCGGCGTGCGCCACGTGAACGAGATAAGAGCAGCCTCCCATATCGGTCGAGTCGACGTGGCGCAGCTTCAGGTTCATGTAGTTCGCCATGCTCCAGACGTTCGCGCCGGGCGCGTCGCCTGCGCAGAAATAACCATCGATGTCGTCCTTGGTGAGCCCCGCGTCTTCGATCGCGCCTTTGGCGACTTCGGCGTGCAGCTGCGCGACCGATTTGTCCGGCGCTTTGCGCAGCGGGTGCTCGTATGCGCCGACGATGTAAGCCTTGCCTTTGATGGTCATTGTTCTCGCTCCGTTGGACACTCGTGCTGCGGCCGGCAGTCCGTTCGAATCCGGCATGTTAAAAACAGTTTGATCGCCGGCCCGTGCAGGCGTTTAGTATAAGGCGCTACGGTTGAATTTCAGGAGCCTTCATGAATTTCGATTTGCGCACGCTGCATTTTTTTATCGTCCCTCTCGTCATACTCGTGAGCGCCTGCGCGAGCACGCCGCCGACCGGCATCACGATCGCGGAGCAGGGCAGCTTCTTCGTCGGCGGGCGCAAGGTGCAGGCGCCGGGCGTCTACAATCCGGACAAATCGGCGCTGAGCATCGACGACGGACAGACTTTCTGGATCGACCAGATGTACGTCCAGTACCAGGTGCCGGTGAACCCGCGAAAGCTTCCGATCATCCTCGTTCACGGCGGCAGCGGAACGGGACGCGTGTGGGAGACCACGCCGGACGGCCGCGAAGGCTATCAGACGCTGCTGCTGCGCCGTGGCTTCCCGGTGTATATCGTCGACTTTCCACGGCGCGGCCGCGCGGGCTATCCCAGCTTCAACGGTCCTTTCGGCACGCTCGCCGGCAAGCCCGTGGTCGAGAACCGCACCGGACAGGCCGGCAGGGAGTGGGCGTGGTCGCGCTGGCGCTTGGGTCCCAGATATCCCGAGGTCTGGCCTGTCCAGCAGTTCCCGATGAAAGCCGTCGACCAGTTCATGCAGCACCTCGTGCCGACGGTTTCAGACGATCCCGAGATCATCAGCGGCGCGCTCGTCGCGCTGCTCGACAAGATCGGCCCCGCGATCCTCGTCACGCATTCGCAGTCCGGCTTGTTCGGCTGGCTTGCCGGCGCGCGCTCGAAGAAGGTCAAAGCGATCGTCGCGTACGAGCCCGGCTTCGTGTTTCCCGAAGGCCAGGTGCCGCCGCCGGTGCCGCTATACCGGGGAAGCCAGCCGTCGGGCACCGCGGTGACAGCGGCCGAGTTCGCGCGGTTGCGCGAGATTCCGATCCAGGTGGTCTACGGCGACAACATTCCGCGATACCGCGTCGCGGAACTCCCTGCCGACGGCCGCCGCGCGCAAGTGCTTTCGTCGCGCATGTTCGTCGATGCGCTGAACAAGCAGGGCGGCAACGCTGTCGTCCTGCACCTGCCGGAAGTCGGTCTGCGCGGCAACTCGCACTTCATGTTCTCGGACCTGAACAACGTCGCGGTCGCCGACCAGCTCTCGCGCTTCCTCAACGAGCAAGGCGTGGACGGGCGCTAGCCGCGTTTTGTAGCGCACGCGCCCTCGCCTGCAGCGGGTTGTCCTTGCTTGCGGCGAGCGGGTAGATGCAGTCGCTCAACCGCCGAAGAAGCGCCGCACGCGGCCGGCGAGCGTCGGCCGCGGAAATCGCACATCGAGCGCGGCGCCGACTTCATCGATGACGGGGGCCCAACCGCCCGCGCGCTGGCGGAAAATTCGCACGGTCGGGTACCACGGCGAATCGCTGCGCTCGAGCATCCACCGCCATTCGCTCGAGCGACGGTTCAACAGCCACAGCGGCTTGCCGAGGGCGCCCGCGAGGTGCGCGACCGCAGTGTCGACGCTGATGACCAGATCGAGGCCGCAGATCAGCGCAGCGGTGTCGAGGAGGTCCTCGCACGCGTCCATCCAATGCGCGATGCGATGGCGCCCCCGCACGAGCTGCGAGGCGCCGGGTCCTTTCTGCAGCGCTACGAAGCTCATCCGCCGGCGTGCGAGAAGCGGCGCGAAGCTCGCCAGTGCGATGCTGCGGTCCGCGTCGGCCTCGCTCTGCTTGCCGCCGGCCCAGACGAGCCCGATGCGCGGGGAAGGCAGTGCCGACAGCGTTTCGGCCCACGTGCGAACGAGCGGCTCGGGAACGTTCAGGTACGGCGTGCGTCGAGGGATCGTGTCGGACGCGGTGCCGAAGCCGAGCGGCACGCTCATCATCGGACTATGCAGGTCGAACCGGCTCGGCCAGTCCGCGCTGTCGAGACTGGAGAACACCTCGTCGACGCATGGAACGTGCCGCACGAGCCGCACCAGCTCCGGCTCGCAGCACACGGCCACGCGGCTCGCGCCCTTTTCCTTCAGCAGCGGCAGGTAGCGCATCATCATGATGGTGTCGCCGAGACCCTGCTCGGTCCACACCAGGATGCGCTTGCCGGCGAGCGCTTCTCCGTGCCAGCGCGCCACGCGTTCGAGCTTCGCGAGTAGCGGCCGGGCGCCGCCGCCGGAGCCGACGTCCAAGCGCGCTTCGTACAGCGGCAGGCCTGCCGCGTAGTCACCGCGCATCAGCGTCGAGAGCGCGAGATTCAGCCGCGCCTGGTGTGACGACGGCTCGAGCTCGAGCGCGCTGCGGTAGCACGCTTGCGCGCCTGCGTTGTCGCCCAGCGACCCCAACGCGTGGCCGAGATTGTTGTGAGCGGCGGCGAGGGTGGGGTCGAGCCGCAGCGCGCATTCGCTATACTCGCGCGCGCGCTCCGGAGAGCCCAGGCGCTGATAGGCGGTGGCGAGGTTGCTCGCGAAGATCGCGTTCGAAGGATCGAGCCTCAAAGCGTCTTCGATGAGGTCGAGCGCGCCCGCGTAATCTTCGCGCTGCAACGCGATGAGACCGAGGCCGTGCAGCGCGCCGGCGTGCGCGGGGTCTGCCTCGGCGATGCTGCGGTAGAGGGCTTGCGCGACTTCGAGTCGGCCTGCGCGATGATGTTCCAGCGCGAGTTCGATCGCTTGCGGCGTCGCCGCGACGGCGGCGGTCGATCCGATGGCAGTACGATCGGCAGGCAAGGCGCGCGGGTCCGGGACGTGATGGAAGTGAGCAGGGTGTTTAGGCTACCATCTCTTCGAATACTTACCCGAAAGCCGCACGATGTGGCGCGGCTGGGCGCTGTCCCGCGCACGCAGGCGTCGACAAGCTGCTGATGCTCGCCGATCTCACGCGCCTGCAACACGCGGCGCAAAAGCCGCAATTGCAGCGGTATTTCGCCTGGTGAGCTCGATGGAAAACGCTCCCGATCCAACTTTGCGGCAGGTCGCGTGATGCCACACGGTGCATGCAGGATCATCGATCTGCCGCGAGTGTACGAAGCGCGCGGCAATCTCTCGTTCGTCGAGGGGCAGGTGCACGTGCCGTTCGACATCAAGCGCGTCTACTACCTCTACGACGTGCCCGGCGGCTCGGAGCGCGGCGCACATGCGCACCGGACGCTCCATCAGTTCATGATCGCAATGTCGGGCAGTTTCGATGTGATTCTCGACGACGGCGAGCGCGAGCATCGCTTCCACCTCAACCGCTCGTACTACGGGCTGTACATCCCGCCGATGCACTGGAGGCTATTGAACAATTTCTCTTCAGGCTCGGTGTGCATGGTGCTCGCGTCGGAGCGCTACGACGCGGCCGATTACTATCGCGATTACGAAGAGTTCCGGCGCGCGCTGCAGGCGCGTACATGAAAGTCTCGTTTCTCGATCTGAAAAGCATCAACGGCGAGCGCCGCGAAGCGATTCTCGAAGCGCTCGCGCGCGTGGTGGATTCGGGGCGCTACATCCTCGGCGCCGAAACCGAAGCGTTCGAGCGCGAGTTCGCCGATTACTGCGGCGTGCGGCATTGCGTCGGCGTCGGCAACGGCCTCGACGCCCTCGAGCTGATGCTGCGTGCGTACGGCGTCGGGCCTGGGGACGAAGTGATCGTGCCGGCGAATACCTTCATCGCAACGTGGCTCGCGGTCACGGGCGTCGGCGCGACGCCGGTGCCGGTCGATCCAGCGCAAGACACCTTCAATCTCGACCCCGAGCGCGTCGAGAGCGCCGTGTCGGCACACACGCGGGCAATCATCGCGGTGCATCTGTACGGCTACCCCGCACCGATGAACGAATTGCGCGAGATCGCGCAGCGTCGCGGTGTGCGCCTGCTCGAGGACGCGGCGCAGGCGCACGGGGCGCGATATCACGATCGCCGCGCAGGGGCGCTCGGGGACGCCGCGGGCTTCAGCTTCTACCCGGCGAAGAATCTCGGCGCTCTCGGCGACGCCGGTGCGGTGACGACCGATGACGACGGGCTCGCCGCATCGCTGCGCAAGCTACGCAATTACGGATCGAGCGGGAAATACGTGCACGAAGTCGCAGGGGTCAATTCGCGCCTCGACGAAATCCAGGCGGCGATCCTGCGGGTCAAGCTGCGCGCGCTGGATGCCGACAATGCGCGGCGCGCCGCGGCGGCCGCGCAGTACTCGCGCGAGCTTTCGGGCACCCCGCTGCGCCTGCCCGTCGAGGCGCCCGAGTGCACGTCCTCGTGGCACCTGTATGTGGTTCGCTGCGGTGAAGCCAGGCATGCGCTGGCGGAGCATCTCGCTGCCGCCGGCATCGACACCCAGATCCACTATCCGCTCGCCTGCCATTGCCAGGCGGCGTACGCCGGCGCCGGCTTCAGCAGCGAAGATTTTCCGGTGACCAATCGCATGCAGGAGGAGATCCTCAGCCTGCCGATGGGGCCGGCGTTGACGAACGAGGATGTCGCACACGTCGGCCGCGCGTGCCGCGTGTTCTTTGGCGGCGCCGGGTCTTAAGCGGCGAGAACGTCGATCGGCGCCGGCAGAAAGCGCTCGAGCCGGCGCATCGAAGCGGCGATCGCCGCGCCCGAGAGCCGGTAGTGGATATTCTTCCCGTCTTCACGCTCGCGCACTGCGCCGAAGCGCTCGTGGAACCGCCGCACCGATACGTTTTCCCGGTGCACTTCGAAGCAGGCGTGCGTGAAGTGCAGATGAGCGGTCGCGTAACGGTAAACGATCAGGGCGGATTCGACGGCTACCCCCGCGGGCGCACCGCGGCGGATCATCCAGCTTCCCCACGAAAAACAGTCGCCGACGGCGCCGTA
>JAQGNC010000245.1 GCA_028292065.1 Betaproteobacteria bacterium | reverse complement strand
CCGCCGACAAGAAGTGACGGTCGGCCGTCCGGAGACTCGAGCAATCGTCCCCCGGCGGGTTCTGCAAAGCAACGGCACCCTCGCGGTGCCGTTTTTGCATCCGGCTGACGACGCACACACGAGCGGTGTCATCGCGAGGAGCCGCGACAGCGCGACGTCGCGATCCGGTGGCGCACGGCCGGTCACGAGCGCCTCGAGATTGCTTCGTCGCAGCGCTTCTCGCAATGACAGCAAGAGACGGTCATCGCGAGGAGCCGCGAAGCGCGACGCGGCGATCCCGTGGCGCACGCCCGTGCCCGACTCGCCATGACGTCAACGGCGGCGCCTCTGTAGCATGGACATCTTCTTACAGCAGATCATCAACGGGCTCGTGCTCGGCAGCATCTACGCGCTCGTCGCGCTTGGCTACACGATGGTCTACGGCATCCTCGGGCTCATCAACTTCGCTCACGGCGACATCGTGATGGTCGGCGCGCTCGTCGCGCTCACCGTCATGTCGATGCTCGCGGGCAGCGGCCTGCCGCCGGCCGTCATCCTGCTGGCAGCGATCGGCGCTGCGACTCTCGTGTGCGTCGCGATCGGGGTCACGGTCGAGCGCGTCGCGTACCGGCCGCTGCGCCGCGCACCGCGGCTCGCACCGCTGATCACCGCGATCGGGGTGTCTATCCTCATCCAGTATTCGGCGGCGCTGATCTGGGGCAAGCAGTACCTCTCGCTGCCGCGCGTGATCACGCCGACCGAGATCGGCTTCGGCGGCGCGCAGTTCACCGACCTGCAGGCCTACATCTTCCTGCTCGCGTGCGCGATCATGGGCGGGCTCCTGTGGTTCATCAAATCGAGCCGCGTCGGTCGCGCGATGCGTGCGACCGAGCAGAACCCCGACATCGCGGGGCTCATGGGCGTCGACACCAACCGGATCATCGCTTTCACTTTTCTGCTCGGCTCGGCGATCGGCGCGATCGCGGGCGTGATGGTGGTGCTGTACTACGGGCTCGGCCACTACTTCATGGGTTTCATGCTCGGGTTGAAAGCGTTCACCGCCGCGGTGCTCGGCGGCATCGGCAACGTCGCCGGCGCGATGCTCGGCGGACTGCTCCTGGGCATCATCGAAAGCCTCGCGTCGGGCTACATCGGTGACCTGACCGGCGGCGTGCTCGGCAGCAACTACCGGGACATCTTCGCTTTCCTCGTGCTGATCGGCGTGCTCGTGCTGCGCCCCGGGGGATTGATGGGGCAGCAGGTGAGCGAGCGGGCGTGAACGCGAATGGTCACGAAGCAGATCAAAAGCTTTAACGCAAAGGACGCGAAGGCAAAATGCTTCGGGCGTGATTTCTCGAATTTGCGCTCCTGTCCGGACACCCACATTTGATCAACGCTTTTCCTTCGCGTCCTTTGCGTCCTTCGCGTTAAATGCTTTGCTTCTGGTTCCTGCCACTGACGCCGACACTCCGATGACGCCGACCCGGGGACTCTCGCGGCTGCGTCACAGCACCGGCGCGCGCGCCGTGCTCTGGCTCGTCGTCGCCGCGGCGCTCGTCGCGCTGCCGTTCATGGTGGACGCGACGCTCGGGCGCACGTGGGTCCGCATCCTCGACGTGGCGCTCCTGTTCGTCATGCTCGCGCTCGGGCTCAATATCGTCGTCGGCTACGCGGGCCTGCTCGATCTCGGCTATATCGCGTTCTTCGCGGTCGGCGCGTACAGCTATGCACTCCTCGCGTCTCCGCAGTTCGACGTTCACTGGTCTTTTCTCGTGCTGCTGCCGATCGGCGCGCTGGTCGCGGCTTTCTTCGGCGTGCTGCTCGGCACGCCGACCCTGCGGCTCAGAGGCGATTACCTCGCGATCGTCACCCTCGGCTTCGGCGAGATCATCCGCATCTTCCTCAACAACCTGAACCGCCCGTTCAACCTCACCAACGGACCGCAGGGGATCACGCTGATCGATCCTCTGCACGTCGCGGGTGCGAGCCTCGCGAAGACCCACACGATCCTCGGCTTGCAGGTCGCTGCGGTCCACAGCTACTACTTCGTTTTCCTCATCTGCGCCGCGGCGGCGATGTTCATTTCGGTGCGCCTCGAGGATTCGCGCATCGGGCGCGCGTGGGTCGCGATCCGCGAGGACGAGCTCGCCGCCGCCGCGATGGGGATCAACACGCGCAACGTGAAGCTCCTCGCGTTCGCGATGGGCGCGACTTTCGGCGGCGTCGCGGGAGGGCTCTTCGCGTCTTTCCAGGGTTTCATCAGCCCGGAGAGCTTCGCGCTGCTCGATTCGATCATGGTGTTGTGCATGGTGGTGCTCGGCGGCATGGGCAACGTGGTCGGCGTTGCGATCGGCGCGGTCCTGCTCACCGCGCTGCCCGAAGCGCTGCGCTACGCCGGCCCGCTGCAGCAGGCGTGGCTCGGCACGGTCTATGTCGATCCGTCGGACTTGCGCATGCTGCTCTTCGGCGCGGCGCTGGTGCTGATGATGCTTTTCCGGCCCGCGGGGCTGTGGCCGTCGTCGATCAGGCGGCGCGAGCTCGCGGCGCCGCGCGAGCCCGCGGGAGTCGAAGGTGCCGATGTCCCGCGCTGAGACCCTGCTCGACATGCGCGGCGTCGAGAAGCGCTTCGGCGGCCTGACCGCGCTCTCGGACGTGTCGCTGAGCGTCGCGAGCGGAGAGATCTACGGCCTGATCGGCCCCAACGGCGCCGGCAAGACCACGCTCTTCAACGTGGTGACCGGCGTCTACGCGCCCGATGCGGGCGCCGTCGTCTTCGGCGGCGCGACCGTGAGCGGGCTCAAGCCTCACGCGATCGCGCACGCGGGAATCGCCCGCACCTTCCAGAACATCCGCCTTTTCGCGAACATGACCGCGCTCGAAAACGTCATGGTCGGCAGGCACGTTCGCACGCGTGCCGGCGTGATCGGCGCGGTGCTCCGCGGCGCGCATACCCGCGCCGAGGAAGCCGACATCCAGGCGCGCGCGCACGCGCTCCTCGATTACTGCGGCATCGAGCCGCACGCCAACGAGCTCGCGCGCAATCTTTCCTACGGCGACCAGCGTCGTCTCGAGATCGCGCGCGCGCTCGCCACCGAGCCGCGCCTGCTCGCGCTCGACGAGCCCGCGGCGGGCATGAACGCGACCGAGCGCGCGGCGCTCACCACGCTGCTCGAAACCATCCGCCGCGACGGCACCACGCTCTTCCTCATCGAGCACGACGTGAAGCTGGTGATGGGCCTGTGCGACCGCATCGCGGTGCTCGACTACGGGCGCCGGATCGCCGAAGGCGCGCCGCAGGATGTGCAGCGCGACCCAGCGGTCATCGAAGCGTATCTCGGAGGCGCGCTTGCGTGAAGTAAAGGGCGTGGAAGGCGCTTACGGCGCAATCCGACGCGACGCTCGGGAGGGCTCGTGCTCCAGGTAAAAGGCCTGGAAGTGGCC
>JAQGNC010000243.1 GCA_028292065.1 Betaproteobacteria bacterium | reverse complement strand
ACGGGTCAACCCGCTCGATCGGCCCCACCGCCGCATGGACGATCGATATGCTGCTTGCGACGAGTCGTGCACCCGAGCCCTGCGCGCGAACCGTCACGACGTGTCCCACCTGGAGCTGCGCGGCGGTCGCGGGCTGCGCATCGATCGTCATCGGCGTGGCGGCGTCGTACTGGATCTCGACGCCGTTCACATAGATGCTGCCGAAGCCGGTGATGGTCCCGACGATGCCCGTGCCGCCGATTCCGCCTTCCATGGCGGTCTGTCCGGTGCCGCCGATGCCGCCCTGACGTATGCCGGTACCGCCGATTCCCGAATCGGCAGCGGCTACGCGGACGTCATGGATCGCAGCCGTGTCGACATCGACCTGCTGTGCGTCGGCGCGCGCGAAGAAAAACGCGAGGCCGAGCAACACGCCACACGCAGTCGGGACCATCCGGCGGAGCGATTTCACGTGAGCGGGCATCAGGATGAGCTTTTGTCCGAAGGTGCGGCTGAAGCAGCGGCAGGTTCGCTGTAGAAGTAGATGCCGAAATTCATGCGCTGGCGCGGCGCGTCGGAGTCGGCGTCGCGTTTCTCCAGCTCGATCGCGCGTTTGTTGAGTGCAAGCAACGCCTCCATGCCGAGCTTCTCCGCGTCGGCGGCAAGCTCGCCGATCGACTCGGCGCTCAGTGCATCGTAATGCACGCTGCGCTCGAGAAACGGCGGCGTTTCCCCCGCGAGGTTGTGGCCCGCGGCGGCAGCGTGATCGTGAAGGTTATGCCCGAAATAGTACGCTTTCTCGTCGAAACCTTTCTCGGGAATGAACGCTTCCACGTTCAGGCACACCCGCTGTTGATCGTCGAGGTGTGCGACACCGAGCCGCAGCCACTCGTCGAGCACCGCGCGCGATCTGATGTCGGTGTTGACGCTCGAGACCAGGCGTTCGAACGACGCGTCGCCGCCTTCACTCGCGAACCGCGGCAGCGGCCGCGGCCGGCCTTCCTCGTCGAGGTAGAGCGGCGAGCTCAGCCACAGACCGACGAGCTGGGCGCCGAGAGAAACCACCGCGGGCGCCGCATGAGGGTCGGCAGCGGCGTCCTGCAACAGCCGCTTCACGTCCTTCCTGTGCACGCCGGTGACGAGGCTCAGCCGGCTCACCGTCTGAGGCTTCGCACCGGCCTGGGTGTCGCCGCCCGCGACCTCGACCATTACCCGTTTCAGCAGCTCGGTGACGAACGGACAGGTGATTCCGTGCGCCAGCATCACCTTCGCCAGCGGGCGCAGGACGAGGCGCAAAGCGGCGACGAGCGCCGGCGATGGAGCGGTTTGCGGGTGGGCGGACAAGATGATTCGTCAGGTGGGTCAGGAGGTTGTCTGACATCATAAGCGCATGTGGGAAAAATTTCCACAAACGCTTGACATGGGAAACTTTCCCACATATCATCGATTCGCGTGTGGGAAATTTTCCCGCACCACCAGCGCCGCCGGGCGAACCTCAGCAGCTAAAGCCCGCCCTCCGGTTTACTTCGTTCGTTGCTTCAGGAGATACACCATGTTCAATGCCAGAAAGATCGCTCTCGCAGTTGCAGGTGTTTTCGCAGTGATGGGTTCGGCTGCGGTGTCTGCCGCCCCCGCCTCGACTTCGTCGACCACGCTCAACCGTGAAGCCGGAGAAGCCCCGCGCGGCGCCGACAAGGAACGTCCCGGCGACCGGCAGCGCGGCCGCGTGACCGAGCAGTTCGACCAAGTCGCGCGCGAAGCGAGCGAGCCGCCGCGCGGAGCCGACAAGGAACGCGCAGGCGACCGCCAGCGCGGGCGCAACCTGACCGAGGAACCCGTTCAGATCGCACGCGAAGCGAGCGAGGGCCCGCGCGGCGCCGACCACGAACGGCCGGGCGACCGCCAGAACCGCGGCGGGCGCGGCCGGGGGTAACGCAGCGTCATCTGGTGGGTTAGCCGCGGATCAAACCGGGGTCTGTCCCCCCGGGGGTCTGACCCCGGCTTTTTGGGGTCAGACCTCGGTTTGGACGTACTCCCCGAATCATCGGCTCCAGCCTCGCACCAACGCTACTGAGTCAAGCTCAGTCGAGCTTCAGCTTCGCCACCGCGATCGTCTTCTTCCACTGCTCGTACTCGGCGCGCATGAACTTCGCGAGCGCGTCGGGCGTGCCCGGTGCGGGCTCCGCGCCTTCGCGCAGCAGGCGCTCCGCGACCGCTTTGTCCGAAAGCCCGCGCACGATCTCGGCGTTGAGCTTCGCGATGACGTCTTTCGGCGCAGCGGCGGGCGCGAAAACGCCGTACCACGTGACGTACTGGAAACCCGGCACGCCCGCCTCGGCGACGGTCGGAATCTCCGGCGCGGCCGCCGAGCGCTTGGCGCTGCTCACCGCGATGCCTTTGAGACGGCCGGTACGCGTATACGGCAGCACCGAAGGCATGCTGTTGAACATGAGCGAAATCTGCCCGCCGAGCAGGTCAGTCATCGCCGGCGCCGTGCCTTTGTAGGGAATATGCATGAGATCGATTCCGGCCATCGCCTTGAGCATTTCCATGCCGAGGTGCTGCGGGCTTCCCGGCCCGACCGAAGCGTAGTTGATCTGCCCCGGCTTCGACTTGGCGAACTTGACGAGCTCGCGCACCGAGCTCACCGGCAGGGAAGGATGCAGCACCAGGATTTGCGGATTGATGACGACCAGGCTGATCGGCGCGAGGTCGGTGAACACGTTGTACGGCAGCTTCGTCCCGACCGCAGGCGTCACCGCCATGCTGCCCCCGGTTGCGAACAGCAGGGTGTAACCGTCGGGCGCCGCGCGCACCACGTTCTCCACCCCGACGATGCCGCCGGCGCCCGGCCGATTGTCGACGATCACCTGCTGGCCCCACGCTTCGGTGAGCTTCTGCGCGACGGTGCGCGCGACGAGATCGGTCGGGCCTCCCGGCGGGAAGTGCACCACCATGCGGATCGACTTGGTGGGATAGGTCTGCGCAACCGCAGACGCGCTGAACGCGGCTGCGGCAGCGATCAGGCAGGACAACATTTGTTTTTTCATGAAAGCTCCTCGGGCGGCTCGAATGCACTACTGCGGCGCCGCTGTTATAGCGCAGATTCGCGGACGACATTATAGAGACTGCGCCAGTGGCCAGGGCGTAGACGTGCTTCGCCTCATTCAGTCCTCGATGTTGTGTATAGCCGGCCTCTGCCTGTCCGCCGCTGCGGCGGCGCACGCGGACGAGTAGCTCTTCGTTCAGGTGCCTGCGTTTACGATCCACAGGCGCAGGTTCCTCCTGGCGGTGCGGCACGAGTGCAATCTCCAAAGCCGTATCGAAGAGGATGCGTTCCGCCGCGCGAGTTGCGCGCGACCCGGTATTGACGAGCACCGGCTGGTATCGGCTATCCTGTCTGTGCCAGCGCCTTTTCAGAGGAGGATCGTATGCTCTTCCGTCATCTGTTTCTGGCAGCCTTGCTCTTAACGGTGGCCCACGGCGCGGGTGCGCAGGCCCTCACCCTGGCGCAGGTCAAACAAAAAGGGGGGACGCCTCTAACCAGGGACGAGCTCACCACGCTGCTGCCGGACGCGGAGTATCGGCGCCAGGTCGGTACGGTCTACACCCACTGGACGAATTTCCCCGACGGCACGCTCGACGCCGGACGGATCAACGCCGGCACACGCACGGTTCGCTATAACCGCGACGGCCAGGACGGCACGTGGAGAATTCGTGGCGACGGCGCCTATTGCGTCGATGTGCGCGGCGACTACCCGGCGAAATGGTGCCGCACGATCTATCGGCTGGGTAATGGCTACTATGCTTTCAGCCCCAAAGCCGACGACGACGCCAAAGCCTGGAAGTTCTCGCTGAAGCAATAGCGGGAGCTTCGCGAGAGGACTGACCAGCGACGCCCGCCCGGGCGGCGCCGCATCATCGCGCGGCACCGGGTACACTCGCCTCATGGGCATTGCAGACAGGACTCGCAGCTTTCGGGTACGCGCAGGCCGATCGAAGCTCGAGCTCGCGGAGCGTCTCGGCCTGAATGCCGCTTGGGTCGACGACCTCGAGCACGACGACGACGCGCTCGTTTCCACGCTGACCTTTTTCCAGGCGCTCGACCTGGCTGCGGTCCTCGGGGTCGGCTTGCACGAGCTCGTCACCGACGCTCCCCCGCCGGTCGAGCGAATACCGCTGGTCGAGCTTCCCGAACGTATTCACGATCACATCACGCGCGAAGGAACATCGCTCGAGAGTTTCGAGGATCAGCTGGGTTGGGCGCTGCGCGACTTCCTGGAGTCGCCCCTCACGGCCACCGCCGAGCTCCCTCTCGAGTTTCTCCAGGCGTTGAGCGCGCAGCTCGGCATCGAATGGCTGGCGCTGATTCCTGCCGACGATGCGGCCGCAGGCACACCGGAATAGGTCGAACGGCGGTGTTCATGCTCCGACCAGCCTGTCCTGAAGCTGGCCGAAGGGCTCGGCACGACGGCGATTAATTACGCTGCGAATTGGTGAGCTAGACGAATGCGCGACTCGCCAGCCACGCGCCGGTGACGATCAACGGCAGACCTGCGAGCCGCACGCGGCTCTGGAGCAGCGCCGCGATCGCAGCGCCTGCGAAGTGAAGCGCAACGGTCGTCGCCACGACGCCCGCCATGAACGCGAGCGGGGCGATGCCCACCCCCGATTCGGCGCTGTGCGCGGCGCCGTGGAACAGCGCGAATACACCGATGAGCGCTGCGCCATGGAGCGCGCGCAGCCTGCTCGCGCAGGCGACGAGCAAGCCGAGGATCAGGACCGAGATCGCGATGATGGGCTCGACGAACGGCAGCGCGATTCCCGCATAGCCGAGCGCCGCACCCGCCATCATCGCCGCGCAGAACGACAGCGGCACGATCCACGTCGCGCGCGAACCGAGCTGGACCGCCCAGATGCCCACCGCGACCATCGCGAGCAGGTGATCGATTCCGAAGAGCGGGTGCAGCGCGCCGGAGAGAAAACCCGAGTCGGCGCCGTGGCCCGGGTGCGCGAACGCGGGCAGCGCGAACGCGGCAAAAGCGATAGTCGTCAGAACTTTATTCACTGCTCGCATCTTCATCGTTGCTCCAGTTCATGTTGCTGCAGGCGAGGCGCCCGCGCTACAGGGTTCATCCCTCATCCCTCATCCCTCGTCCCTCACCCCTCACCCCTCACCCCTCACCCCTCATCCCTCATCCCTCATCCCTCGAAAGCCCCCCCTGCTCCTCGATGAATTTTACGACGGTATCGAGTCCCTGCCCCGTCTTCAGGTTGGTGAACACGAAAGGGCGCTCGCCGCGCATCATCTTCGCATCGCGTTCCATCACTTCGAGCGACGCGCCGACCATTGGCGCGAGATCGATCTTGTTGATCACGAGCAGGTCGGACTTCGTGATGCCGGGCCCGCCTTTGCGCGGGATCTTGTCGCCCGCGGCGACGTCGATCACGTACAGCGTGAGATCGGAGAGCTCCGGGCTGAACGTCGCCGCGAGGTTGTCGCCGCCCGACTCGATCACCACGAGGTCGAGGTCGGGAAAGCGCGCGCTGAGCCGCGCGACCGCTTCGAGGTTGATCGACGCGTCTTCGCGGATCGCGGTGTGCGGGCAGCCGCCGGTCTCGACACCGATGATGCGCTCGGGCACGAGCGCTTCGTTGCGCACCAGGAACTGCGCGTCTTCCTCGGTGTAGATGTCGTTGGTCACCACCGCGATCTCGTAGCGTGACCGCAAGCTCCGGCACAGCGCGAGCGTCAGAGCGGTCTTGCCCGAGCCGACCGGCCCCCCGATGCCGACTCGCAGCGGAGCGCTTTTCAGTTCTTTGGCTTCATTCATACGCTTTACTCACGACCTGAAGAGACGGCTGTACTGGGTTTCGTGACGGGACGAGAGAATTGCAAAGGCGGGGGCCAGGCCGCCGAGCGCATCATCGTCGATCGTCCGAGCACGCGCTGCGTGCTCTGCGATGCACGAGCCGAGCGCGAACAGCACGCGCTGCCCCGCGCTCTGCCCGAGAGGAACCGCTTTCAGCGCCGCCATCACCTGGTTCTCGGCCCACGACCAGAGATAGGCAATGAGCGCCGAAGGCGCGTCTATCCCGCAGCGCGCAGCCCACCACGTATACGCCGCAGGCATCGAGACTTCCGTCCATGCCGCGAACGGATGCGGTTCCCGCAGCTCGGTGAGCAGCCGCGCGAGCGAATAACCCATCTGCGCGGTCTCCGCCCGCAGCTCGGCGCTTTCACGGCTCGCGAGAAAGATGTCGTTCCACTCGATCGCTGCGACGCGTTCACCCTGCGACTGCGTGGCCGTGCCACGCTCAGGGCGAACGGGGCGGTGAACGGCCGTTCGTGCTGAGTCTGTCGAAGCATGAACCCACCGTTCACCCTCCGACTGCGTGGCCGCGCCACGCTCAGGGCGAACGGGGTGAATGGCCGTTCGACTGCGTGGCCGCGCCACGCTCAGGCGAACGGGGGTGAACGGCCGTTCGACTGCATGGCCGCGCCACGCTCAGGGCGACCGGGGGTGAACGGCCGTTCGACTGCGTGGCCGCGCCACGCTCAGGGCGAACGGGAGTGAACGGCCGTT
>JAQGNC010000229.1 GCA_028292065.1 Betaproteobacteria bacterium | reverse complement strand
GGCGCGCTGGCGGCGGCTTTCTCTGCCTGCGGCTTCAGGTGCTCGCCGGAGTGGCGGCGGCAGTGCTTGCTGCGGGCTCGGACTTCTTCTCTTCCTTTTTCGGCTCGGCCGCTTCGGTTTTGGCGGCGCCGCTCTCGGCCTTGTCGGCCTTCTCGGCCTTGTCGGTCGGGTCGGTCTTGTCCTTCTTCTCAGCCTTGGCTTTGGAAGAGCCGTTATCCCGAAAATCGGTCACGTACCAGCCGCTGCCCTTCAACTGGAAACCGGCTGCGGTGAGCATTTTATCGAAGGTCGGCTTGCCGCATTCCGGGCAATTCGTCGGCTGCGGATCGCTCACTTTCTGCAGGTATTCCTTCTGGAAGCCGCACGTCGAGCACCGATATTCGTAAATGGGCATAATTGCTCCCGAACTCGAAAAAGTTATTATACCTGAATCGCTTAGGACCGTCGTAGGCGCAGATGGGGACGGCTGCGCGAGTTTGCAAGCGCTTCCCCGGGCCCGAAAATCACGAAACGATGCTACATCCCATGCCCTCCGAACACCGGAAATCCGCACGCGCCGCGAAGGTCTTGCGCGCCGCCTCGGGGCTGCTCGCGCTGGCGCTGCTCGGCACGCCCGGCTCCCGGGCGGCCGAGGACGATTCGGGCCCGGTGAATGTCTACATGGCCGGCGCGGAAGTGCGCATCGACCGCGCGATCGACGGCGATCTCGTCGCGGCCGGCGGGCGCATCCACATCGACCAGCCCGTCGCCGGCGACGCGGTGCTGGGCGCGGGCTCGATCGACATCCAGGCAGCGGTCGGCGAGGACCTGCGCGCCGCAGGAGGCATCATCACCCTGGCGGCTCCGGTCCAGCGCGAAGTCCTGCTGGTGGCCGGCCGCATCATCCTCACGCCGGCGGCCGACGTGCGCGGCGAGACGTGGCTCGCGGCGGCAAGCGTCACGCTCGGCGGGCGGCTGGTATCGGCGGCGAAAGTCTATGCGCGCGACATCACGGTGACCGGCGAATCCTACGGCCCCCTGGAGCTCTCGGCCGACCGGATCGAGATCGGCGACGGTGCTCGCGTCCTGGGCGACATCACCTACACGAGTGCGTCCGAAATCAGGATCCACCCGCTCGCAAAAGTGGAAGGGAAAGTCATCCGGTCCCCGGCAAAGCTCGACGTGAACGAGCCGGCCACCCTACCGGGGCTGAAGCCGCTGCGTCCACTGGTGGTCGTGGCTCTCTTCGCTTTCGGCATGCTGCTGATCGCGGTATGTCCTCGGTTCGTGTACGGCTCGGTCCGCACGCTCGCGGCGGTGCCGTCGAAAAGCCTGGCGCTGGGCACCGCGCTCTTCTTCAGCGTGCCGCCCGTGGCGGTGCTGCTCGTCATCACGATCATCGGCATTCCAGTCGGGCTCGCGCTCCTGCTGGCTTACGCCTTGGCGCTCGCCGGCGGCTACATCGTGACCGCGCTCTTCATCGCGGCAAGACTCGCGCGCGCGGTGCAAGGCCGGGCGCTGACGGGCTGGCGCCAGTACGCGTTCATGGCCGCCGCACTGCTGCTGCTCGCGCTCGTCACGAGCATTCCGTACGTCGGTGCGCTCATCCTGCTGCTCGTGTGCGCGGGCGGTCTCGGCGCGGTCGTGCTGCAGCGTTTCAGCCGTCAGCACGGCACAGCGGCGCCGGACGCGGGCGCGGATAGCTGGCCCGCGGCGTGAGCGGCCGAGCGCCCGATCCGGCGTCGAGCGCGCACGAGAAGTCAGCGCGGCTGGTGGCGCGCGCGCGGGCGCAAGGGGCGATCGCGGCTGCAGTGATCTACCCGTGCAGCGCCGCGGCGCTTCAGGGCGCGGTCGAGTCGCGCGCAGCCGGCCTCATCGATCCGCTGCTCGTCGGACCGCGCCTGGAGATCGAACGCGTCGCCTCGGCTCATGGCATCGACTTGAGCACGATCGAGATCGTCGACGTGGCCGGGCCGGTCGATGCGGCTTACCGCGCGTGCGCGCTGGTCGACGAAAACCGCGTGGGCATCCTCATGAAAGGGAGCCTGCACACCGACGAGCTCATGAAAGGCGTAGCCTCGCGCAAAGGGGGGCTGCTGACGCCGCGGCGCGTGAGCCACGTCTTCGTCATGGACGTGCCGCATCACGAGCGGCTCCTCTTCATCGCCGATGCGGCGGTGAACGTCGCGCCGAAGCTGCGCGTGAAGCGCGACATCGCGCAGAGCGCCATCGATCTGGCGCACGCGTGCGGTATCGCGACGCCGCACGTCGCGGTGCTCTCCGCGATCGAGACCGTGAACGAAAGCATGCCTTCGAGCGTCGATGCGGCGGCGCTGACAGCGATGGCGGCGCGCGGCGAGATCACCGGCGCCATCGTCGACGGCCCGCTCGCGCTCGACAACGCGCTCTCGGCCGAAGCGGCGCGCATCAAAGGCATAGCCACGCCCGTTGCCGGGAAAGTCGACGTGCTGATCGTCCCCGGCATCGAAGCCGGCAACATCCTCTACAAGTCCCTGGTGTATCTCAGCGGCGCCATCGCCGGCGGCATCGTCATGGGCCTGCGCGCGCCGGTCATCCTCACCAGCCGCGCCGACGGCGCCGCAAGCCGCGTGATGTCAGCGGCGCTGGCGAACCTGCTGGTGCGTGCTTCCGGCACGACGCGGTGACCGCAAAGAGGGAAACCAAGGTTTCCCTCC
>JAQGNC010000169.1 GCA_028292065.1 Betaproteobacteria bacterium | reverse complement strand
TTGGACCCGATCGCATCAAAAAGCTTTTGCGCCGACGCCACCGGCACGACTTTGTCTTCCTCGGCGTGCACGATCAGGAAAGGCATCGCGATTTTCGGCGCGACTGCGGCGAGCGAGAACGCTTCGGCTTTCTCGATCGCCGCGTCGGCATCGTCGATGTGCCCCATGATCCAGCGGAAATGGAAAGCCGATTGCGCGGTGTTCTTGGGATCGGTCTCGAGGCGGCGCTTGATCTCGCGCTGCCACGAGGCGAGATTCCAGTGCAGCGCGGCGAAAGCCACACCCGCGGCGTAGCGCTTCTCGAAGGCGGCGACTCGGCCGGCGTAATAGCCGCCGAAGCTGTAACCCATCACGACGACTTTCGAAGGATCGACTTCCGGGCGTTTCGCCACGTACTCGTACGCGGCGGTGCCTGCGCCTTCATAGTCGTGGCGCGCGTACATCTCGCGCAGACGCAGGGTCTCGCCCTGGCCCGGACCGTCGATCGCGAGGGTGTTCCAGCCGCGCGCCGCGAATTCGAGCCCGTTGAAGAGCACGCTCATCTCTTTGCAGTTGTCCATGCCGTCGAACACCACCACCGTCGGCGCGCGCTTCGACACGCCGGGCGCTCGCATGAAGAGCGCAGGCAGCGACTTGCCCTCGAACGGGATTTCGACGCGCTCGATGTTCGGATAGCGCCGCAGCAGGCCTTTGGTCTGGAGGTCGATCGATTTCGCGCCGACTTCGCGCTTGCGTGTCCCCGGGTAGATGAAGCGCTCGCCGGTGAAGTAATACATCCCCGCGCGCAGATAGAAGTTGCCCGCGCTCATGCGATGACCTGCCGCTTCCGCGGCGTCGCCGAGTTTCTCCAGGCGCGCACCCATGCGGCACCATTCCTCTTCCCACGCGTCGGGTTCGTGCTGGCGGTCCATCAACCGCCCGCAGACGTCGTCGATCTCGCCGAGCGCGACCGCGCCGGTCGGCGCCATGCCTTTGGTGACCAGGGCTGCGTTCGACCAGTTGAAGTTCCCCGGGAACTGCATGATCCAGGAGCCTTTGTATGACATTCGGTGATCCTTGAAATTTAAAGCACGAATCGGGACGCGAAGGAACGAGCAACGGACGCAAAGTAAAACCGCCCGATATGACTACCGTGGCGTCCTTGCTCTTTTCTTTGCGTCCTTCATCTTCATCTGCTTTTGTTGTTTTACTCGGTGACCCGCAGCTTGATCGGAGTCAGCTCGCCCACGCCGGCTTCGATGATGTCTCCCGGTTTCGTCGGTCCGATGCCCGCGGGCGTTCCGGTGAGGATGATGTCGCCGGGCTCGAGGGTGTAGTACTCCGACAGCCACGCAATGATTCCGGGCACCGGCAGGATGAGCTGGTTGATGTCCGACTTCTGGCGCGTGTCGCCGTTGCATTTGAGCCACAGCGCGCCGGTGGTCGGGTGGCCCATCGTAGCGGCCGGGGTGATCGGTCCGACAGGCCCCGACTGCTCGACGTCTTTGCCGATCTCCCACGGCAGGCCTTCGTTCTTCGCCCAGAGCTGCAGGTCGCGGCGGGTCATGTCGAGGCCGACCGCGTAACCGAAGATATGATCGTAGGCATCCTTGGCGGCGATGTTCGAGCCGCCTTTCCCGACCGCGACGGTGTATTCGCATTCCCACTGGTAGTTCGTGGTCTTGCTCGGGTAGCGCATCGATGCGGTCTCTCCCGCTTCGCACGGCACCACGTGATTCACCGCTTTGGTGAAGACGAAAGGCGGCACGTCGCCGGTGATGCCCATCTCGCGCTTGTGATCGAGGTAGTTGAGTCCCATGCAGAACACGCGGCGCACCGGGAAGCGTTCGGCGCTGCCTTTGATCGCGAGTGTCGGTATTTCCCAGGCGGGTATTGCGAGTTTCAATGGCTACTCCTAATCACGTCGTTGCGGCCGTGCGGCGCGACGACGAGTGTTGACTGCGTTGTTAATCGACTTTCGCGCCCGAGGCTTTGACGATCGGCGCCCATTTCTCGAGCTCGGCGCGCAGGAACCTGCCGAATTCATCGGGCGAGCTACCCACCGGCTCTGCGCCCTGGCTGACCAGGAGATCGCGCACGTCGGGGACCGCGATCGCCGCCACCAGCGTCTGGTGCAGTTTCGCGATCGCCGCGGGCGGAGTGCCTGCGGGGGCGACGACGCCGTGCCACGACGAGCCGATGAGCTGCGGCACGCCCGCCTCGGGCGCGCTGGGCACCTGCGGCAGCAGGCTCGAGCGCTTCGGCGTGGTGATCACGAGCGCTTTCAGGCGGCCGGCTTTGACGTGAGGCAGGAACGCCGGAATCGTATTGAACGCGACCTGGATGCGTCCGGCGACGATTTCGGGCATCGCCTGCGCGACGCCTTTGTAGGGCACGTGCTCCATCGCCACGCCGGTCTGCATCTTGAACATCTCGGTGATCAGATGAATCCCGCTGCCGACGCCGGTCGAGCCGAAATTGAGTGCGTTCGGCCGTGATTTACCGTAGGCGATGAATTCCTGCACCGTGTTCGGCGGAATCGCCGCGCTCGTGAACATGACGAAAGGCAGCCCCGCGACTTGCGAGACCGGCGCAAAGTTCCTGGCGATGTTGTAAGGGAGCTTCGTATACAGGCTCTGCGCGATCGCGAGCGGTCCGACGTTGCCCCACAGCACGGTGTAACCGTCGGCAGGCGATTTGGCGACGATGTCGCTGCCTATCGTCCCGCCGGCGCCGCCGCGGTTGTCGACGATGATCTGCTGGCCGAGGTTCGCGCCCCAGAGCTGTCCCGTCGCTCTCGCAGTCGCGTCGATCGACTCGCCCGCGGGGAAAGGCACCACGAGACGGATCGGCTTCGTGGGGTAGGTCTGTGCGGCGGCGCTGGCCGAGGTCAGGGACAGCAGCAGGATTACTGCGATCTTAATTTTCAATTTTTTCCTCCACTTGGTTGCCCCTCACCCCGACCCTCTCCCCGCCGCGCGGGGCGAGGGAGACAGGCATGCGATCGACCACGTTCTGTCGTATCCAGTCCGCGATGTAATCGACCCCCACCTGCCGGTTGTCGACCTGCACGTGCTCGGCGCCGCCTTCTTCGGCGGTGAAGATTTTCAGCGTCTTGTTCTTCGAGCCCACCGCGTCGTAGAGCTTCTGCGCCGAATCGAGTGGAACGATGCGGTCGTCCTCGCCGTGCACGACGAGGAAAGCGCATTCGATGTTGCGGGCGACGTCGTGCAGGTTGAACTGCTTCGCCATCTCGACCGCGTGGTCGAGGTCGCGCGCGCCGAAAACCCACGGCACCTGGAAATGCGACTGCGCGCTGCTCTTCACGTCGCTTCGAGCGGCGCGGCGGATCCCGTCGACCCACTCTTCCATGTTCCAGTGCATCGCGCCGAAAGCGACGCAGCCGGCGTAACGCCTTTCGAAAGCGGCGACTCGCGGCGCGTAATAGCCGCCGAAGCTGTAACCCATCACGACTACTTTCTTCGGATCGACTTCAGCGCGTTCGGCGACATAGTTGTACGCCGCGGTGCCCGCGACTTCGTAGTCGTAGCGCGAGTTGATGCCTCTGAGCCGCATCGATTCACCCTGGCCGGGGCCGTCGATCGCGAGGGTGTGAAAGCCGTGTTTCGCGAACTCGAGCCCTGCGAAAAGGACGCTCATCTCCTTGCAGTTGTCGAGGCCGTCGAACAGGACGACCGTCGGCGCGGGGCCCGACACGCCCGGCGCCCGCATAAAAAACGCGGGCAGGGTCGTGCCGGCATACGGCACTTCGACTTTCTCGACGTTCGGATGCCGGCGCAGGATGCCTTTGGTCTGGCACTCGATCGCTTTGCGCCCGACTTCGCGCTTGTGATCGCCCGGCGTGATGAAACGCTCGCCGGTGAAGTAATACATGCCCGCGCGCAGATAGTAGTTGCCGGCGGTCAGCTTGCGGCCGGCGGCTTCGTGCTCGTCCGCCACGCGCTCGAGCTTCGCGCCGAGCGCGCACCACTCGTCCCACCAGGCGTGCGGCTCATCCTGGCGCTCGCGCAGGCGCTGCAGGACGTGCTCCATCTCGCCGAGCGCGATGGCGCCGTACGGCGCCATGCCTTTGGTGACGAGCGTCGCGTTGGACCACATGAAGTTGCCGGGGAAGTGATCGATCCAGGTGCTGTGTGCTGTCATTCGGAGGCTCGCGAGCTTATTTCAGGCGCTGGTCTATCCAGCGTGAGAGCGCGAAGAGGCGCCGGTCGTCGTAATGCCTGCCGACGATCTGCGCCCCGACGGGCAAACCGTTCGGGCCTTTGAAAACCGGCAGCGTGAGCGACGGCACGTGCATCGTCGTCCATACCATGTACACCCACGGGTTCGGCACCGGGTTCCACAGCGGCGGGGCTTCGCCGGGCGCCGAAGGCGTGAGCAGCACGTCGTAATGATCGAGCACCGGCAGCAGGAGCTTGCGGCAGTGGTGCATCAGGGCGCGCATCGACACGTACTGCTCGTAGGTGCAGGCGAGACCGTCGGTCAGGCGGCCGTTGCGGAATTCCTCGCTGATCTCGTTCCAGTGATTCTCGATTTCCCACGTGAGATTGCGGGACATCTCGAAACCCGAGATCCAGCGATGCGCGTCTTCCAGTGCGACGAAATCCTGCGGCAGCTCGACGTCTTCGACGCGTGCGCCTGCGCGAGCGAGGCGCTCAGCGGCGTCTTCGAGCAGCTTCTGCGTGTGCGGCTCGATCCTGTTCCAGTTGTGCGTGCGGCAGAATCCGATACGCGGCGCGGCGACCGACTCGGCCAGCGGCTGGGGCTCGATGCCGAGCAGCACGTCGCGGTACAGCGAGACGTCTTCGATCGAGCGCGCGATGATGCCGAGCGAATCGAGCGTGCCCGCAGCTTCCATGACGCCGTTCAGGCGCAGGTCGCCCCACGTGGGGCGGTAGCCGAAAGCGCCGCAGAACGAAGCCGGGCGCGTGGTCGACCCGGTGGTCTGGGTGCCGAGCGCGAGCGGAACCATGTCGGCGCCGACCGCGGCGCCCGAGCCGCTCGAAGAGCCGCCGGGTGTGCGGGAAGCGTCGAAAGGATTGCGCGTCTTGCCCGGGTGCACGTTCGCGAACTCGGTCGTCACGGTCTTGCCCATGATCACGCCGCCCGCCTTGCGCGTGAGCGCCACGCAAGCGGCGTCACGCTGCGGCCGGTGACCTTTATGTATTGGGGTGCCGTACTCGGTCGGCATGTCGGCGGTGTCGATGATGTCCTTCACGCCGCAAGGCACGCCGGTCAGCGGACCTCGTTTGCCGCTCTTGTCGAGCGCCTGCGCCTGGCGCACGACGCCGTCGGGGTCCAGGTACTGCCACGCCTGCACTTCGGGCTCGCGCTCAGCGATACGCTCGAGGCACGCCCGCGCGACGGCTTCGCACGTGGTCTCGCCCGAACCGATCGCCTTAACGATCTCGGTCGCGGTCATCTGGTGGAGCACGGTCTTGTTCTTCGTCACTTCGTCTCCTCGTTACTGTCTGCTGCACGCCCGCGCCCAGCGGCGGGCTCAGGACCACGCCCTTCGACGGGCTCAGGACACGCCTGGGCTACGAGCTCATTCGATTCGGATGTTTGCCGCTTTGATCACTTTCGTCCACACCGCGAGCTCTTTCTGCACGTGAGCGGTGAACTCTTCGGGCGTGCTCGTCACCGGATGGGCGCCGACGGCGGCGAGCCGCTTGCTCAGCTCCGGCGAGACCAGTGTCTTCACAAAATCCTGATTGAGACGCTGGATGACAGCGCGCGGCGTGGCCGCCGGGACGACGATTCCCGTCCATTCGCGCGCTTCGTAACCCGTCACGCCCGCCTGCGCCATCGTCGGCAGGTTCGGCATCGACGGGTCGCGCTGAACCGTGGTGATCGCAAGCGGCCGCAGCCTGCCGCTTTTGAAATGCGGCGCCATCGCCGGAATGCTCGCGCAGTAGATCGACACTTCTCCGCTCAACGCGGACACGAGGGCAGGCCCGCCGCCCGTGAACGGCACGTGCACGATGTCGATGCCGCTGATGTAACGAAAGAGCTCGGTCGCCATCTGGGTCGCGCTGGCGTTGCCGGATGACGAATAGTGGAGCGCACCGGGCCGCGCCTTCGCGAGTGCGACGAGCTCCGCGATCGATTTCGCGGGTACCGAAGGATGCACCGCGAGCACGAAAGGCACGCTCGCGATGAGGCCGACCGGCGCGAAATCCTTGTCGGTGTTGTAAGGCATCTTCGAGAGCAGCACCGGGTTGACCGCGAACGAGAGGTTCGCCACGCCGAGCGTGTAACCATCCGGCGCCGATTTCGCGACGGCGTCCATGCCGATCGTCGTCGCGCCGCCCGCGCGGTTCTCCACGACGACTGACTGGCCGATGTTCTCGGAAAGTTTCGGCGACACCATGCGCATCACCGAATCGGTCGCACCGCCCGGCGCAAAGGGAACGATCACACGCAGCGGCCTCGCGGGATACGCGGATGGCGCGGTCTGCGCGTGCACTGCGCCGGAGGTTGCGCACAGCGCTAAAAGCAACAACGCGCCGCGACGCGCGCGGCAGGTGACACCGTAGGCCATGTAACTCTCCTGTTCTGCTTTTTTGGGGTAGAGCTGGCGGTGAAACGTGTGTGACTTTGATTCGATGCGGCGAGGGACTCGAGCGGGTTGCGGTCTGAAGATGT
>JAQGNC010000142.1 GCA_028292065.1 Betaproteobacteria bacterium | reverse complement strand
GCCTTCGAGCCCGCCCTCCTCAGTCGCGATGGTCTGCGCGAGCGCCGCGGTCTGCGCGGTGAGGGTGCGGATCGAGTTCTCGAGCTCTTCGACTTTCGCGCGTGCGCTGCGTGACTGGTAGAGCGCTTCCTGGTGCGCCTGCCGGACGCGCTGGAGCTCTTCGCGCTGAAGCTGCAGCGCAGCGTCGGCCGCCTCGTAAACCTCGGCGGCGTGGTCGAGCTGCTCGCGCGCCTCGGCGCATCGGTGCTTGAGCTCCTCGAGCCTCGCCGCCGCGTCCTCACGCCCCGCGGTTTCGGTCTCGATCTGCTCGGCGATATCGGCAAGCTCGTGCGCGATCTGCTCGGCGCGATGAGTCAGGCGCTGCGCCTGCTCCGACATGCGCACGGCATCCATCTGCACCGCGTGGTGGCGCTGCTGGGTGTGCGCGATGCTTTCGCGCAGCTCCGCGAGCTCCCCCTTGTGCTGCTCGATCGCTTCTTCGGCGGCGACGACCTCGTCGTGCGCGGCGCTTTGCGCTTCACGCTCGAGCGTGAGAGTCGCTTCGAGCTCTTCGATTTCGCGCTGGCGCGAAAGCACGCCGTGCAGCTCGGAATCGGGCGCGTGGAAGCTCACGCTGTGACGCGTGTAGACGTGGCCTTCGCGAGTGACGAGCACGCCGCCTGCCGGTAACCGGCCGCGCAGGTCGAGCCCGGCGACGCCGTCGTCGAGCACGTACACTTCGTGCAGCCATTCGCGCAGCACCGGCTCGAGGCTCGGCTCGCGGCACGTCACGTAACGCTGCAGCGGCTGCAGGCCGTCGAGCGCGCCGGCGGCGGGTGCATCCGCGCGGTTGCCTTCGCCGCCGCCGCTTTCGACGACGGTCATCTTCCCCGGCGGGCTGTCGGCCTGCCATTCGACCGTACGGTCGATCCGGTCGAGCACGATACCGTTCAGGCGCTCGCGCAGCACCGACTCGAGCGCGTCTTCCCAGCCCGGCTCGATCGTGATGCCCTGCCACAGGCGCGGCGCGGAATCGAGCTGCCGCGCTTCGAGCCAGCCCTGGAGCTCGGCGCCGCGGCCGATGCGATCCTGGAGCTGGCGCAGCGCCTGACTACGGGCTTCGACGACGGTCAGGCGCTGGCTCGCCGCGTCGTGCGCCTCGGAGCGGCTGCGCAGCGCCTGCTCGAGCTGCGGGAGCTCGGTTTCCTTGTCGCTCAACTGCGCACGCAGGCCGTGCAGCGCTTCTTCGAGCTCGCGAGCCTCCTCGCTCAGGCGCTCGAGCGCGGCCTCGTCGGCGGCGGGGAGCGCCGCCTG
Organism: Betaproteobacteria bacterium; assembly: GCA_028292065.1. Classification (GTDB taxonomy): domain Bacteria; phylum Pseudomonadota; class Gammaproteobacteria; order Burkholderiales; family SG8-41; genus JAQGMV01. The sequence goes on along the minus strand of JAQGNC010000142.1, from coordinate 4,972 downwards.
TTCCTCGCGCAGCCGTTCTTCGCGCTGCGAGAGCTGGTCGAGCACGCGAACCGCGTGGTCGAGCTTGGTCTGCTCGACGTGCAGCGCCTGCTCGGCCTGTGCAAGCGAGCGCTGGAGCTCCTCGCGCGCGCTGCTGCTCGACCGATACGCTTCCTCGGCGACGGGCAGCTTCTCGCGCTCGGCGGCGAGCGCGGCTTCGGCCGCGGCGAAACGCTCTTCGCCTTCGGCGCTCTGGGCGCGCCAGTCGTCGAAGTTCGTCTGCGCGGCGACGAGCTGCGATTCGCCGCTCGTGAGCTGCGCGCGCAGGTTGGATATCTGGTGCTCGATACGAGCGCGGTTCTCGCGCACGTGCGAGATCTGCTGCTCGAGCCGCGCGACTTCGGCATTCGATTCGTACAGCGAGCCCTGCGCCGCGTGCATCGCATCGCCGGTGCGGTAATGCTCGTCGCGCAGGGTCTCCAGCCGGTTCTCGGCTTCCCGCAGCTTCGCGGTCTCGGCTTCGAGCTCGACCCCGACGCGCTCGATCTCACGCGTGTGACGAGCGCGCGCCGACGCCGCTTCGTTCCTGCGGGTGAGCCACATCAGGCCCTGGGTCGTCGTGAGCTCGCCCTGGAGCTCGTGGTAGCGCTTGGCGACTTCGGCCTGGCCGTGGAGGTGCTCGAGCTGCTTTTCGAGCTCCTGGCGGATGTCTTCGACGCGCAGCAGGTTCTCGCGCGTGTCCTTCAGGCGCAGCTCGGTCTCGCGGCGGCGCTCGCGGTATTTCGAGACACCCGCGGCTTCTTCGAGGAACACCCGCAGCTCTTCGGGCTTCGCCTCGATCACGCGCGAGATCATGCCCTGCTCGATGATCGCGTAAGCGCGCGCTCCCAGGCCCGTGCCGAGGAAGATGTCGGCGATGTCGCGCCGGCGCACGTGCATGTTGTTGATGTAGTAGGACGAGTCGCCGTCGCGCTGGAGCACGCGCTTGATCGAGATCTCGGCGTACTGCGACCACTGCCCGGCGGCTTTGCCCAGGCTGTTGTCGAACACGAGCTCGACGCTCGCGCGATTGACCGGCTTTCTCTGCCCCGACCCGTTGAAGAGCACGTCCTGCATGGTCTCGCCGCGCAGGTGCTTGGCTGAAGTCTCGCCGAGCACCCAGCGCACCGCGTCGATGATGTTCGACTTGCCGCAGCCGTTCGGGCCGACGATGCCGACGAGCTGTCCCGGCGTCGGGATCTTCGTCGGGTCGACGAAAGACTTGAAGCCGGCGAGATTGATGTGGGTGAGGCGCACGGGTCGTTGCTGCCGAAAACGTAAACGGGAGGTTTATAATTGCTTCTGCAACCAGCGCAGCATTCTAACCGATTTACCCCTCCGATTTCCCTCTTCCCGACGCGCTGGCCGCGCGTCCTCGCCATGCCCAGCAAGCCCGATAAAGCGCTCGAAACGTTCCCCAATCCCGCTCCGGGTAGGGACTACCGTATCCACATGGAGATTCCGGAGTTCACGTGCCTGTGTCCGAAGACCGGCCAACCCGACTTCGCCACGCTCGTGCTCGATTACGTCCCCGACAAGCTGTGCGTCGAATTGAAGAGCCTCAAGCTGTACATCTGGTCTTTTCGTAACGAAGGCGCGTTTCACGAAGCGGTGACGAACCAGATCCTCGGCGATCTCGTCGCAGCGACGCGTCCCCGCTTCATGCGGCTCACCGCGCGTTTTTTCGTTCGCGGCGGCATCTTCACCACGGTCGTGGCGCAGCACGTGAAAGCAGGATGGAAGATCGCGGCGCTTCCGGCGCTCGACAGCGATGCGCCTGCGCGCAGCGTCCGGTAGGGCCTCGCGGGTAAATCTCTCTATAATCTGCGCTTTTCGCGCCTTCAACGTCCTTCCGGTCGAAGCCGGCATCGAGGCGCGCCATCAGAAATAACGCGAGAAACACCGTGAATCCCCGCCTCGACCGCCTGCAGAGCTATCCTTTCCAGAAGCTCGCTGCGCTGCTGGAAGGTGCGAAGCCGAACCCCGCCCGGCGGCCGATCGCGCTGCACATCGGCGAGCCCAAACACCCGACTCCCGAATTCATCAAGCGCGCGCTCGCCGACAATCTCGCCGGGCTCGCGAGTTATCCCGCGACACTCGGCACCCCGGAGCTGCGCGCGGCGATCGCGACGTGGCTGCAGCAACGCTACGGCATTCCCGCCATCGATCCTGCGACGCAGGTGATTCCGGTCAACGGCAGCCGCGAAGCGCTGTTCGCGATCGCGCAGGCGGTGATCGACACCACGAAACCCGACCCGATCGTGGTGTGCCCCAATCCGTTCTATCAGATCTACGAAGGCGCAGCGTTGCTCGCCGGCGCGAGACCGGTGTACCTGAACAATCTCGCGGCGCGCGATTACGCCTTCGACTGGAACGAGTTGCCCGCGGACGTTTGGGAACGCACGCAACTGATTTATGTGTGCTCGCCGGCGAATCCGACGGGTCACGTGATGACGCTGGCCGATTGGAAAGCGCTCTTCGCCCTGTCGGACCGCTACGGTTTCGTCGTCGCCGCGGACGAGTGCTATTCCGAAATCCATTTCGACGAAGCGAACCCGCCGCTGGGAGCGCTTCAGGCTGCGCACCAGCTCGGCCGCGACGGTTACCCGCGCCTCATCGTGTTCTCGAGCCTGTCCAAGCGCTCGAACGTGCCGGGCATGCGCTCGGGTTTCGTCGCGGGTGACGCCGAGCTGCTTAAAACGTATCTGCTGTATCGCACTTACCAGGGCTGCGCGATGAGCCCGTCGGTCAGCGCGGCGAGCACTGCCGCGTGGCAGGACGAAGCGCACGTGGTCGAGAACCGCCGGCTCTATCGCGAGAAGTTCGACACCGCGCTCGACATCCTCGGCACGTCGATCGACGTGCAGCGGCCCGACGCCGCGTTCTACCTCTGGGCTCACACCCCGCTGCCCGATCCCGAATTCACGCGGCGCTTGTACGAGACCCAGTCGGTCTCGGTGCTGCCCGGAAGCTATCTCGCGCGCAACGCGCACGGGGCGAACCCGGGCACGGACCGGGTGCGCATCGCGCTCGTGGCTTCGACCGAGGAATGCGCGGAAGCGGCGCGGCGAATCAGGGAATTTGTGACCAGGCTCTAAAGCTTAAAAACCAAAAGCAGGAAAGGAAGGACGCGAAGGAAAAAGCAGGGACGCCAAGGTGGACAAGTAAAAACATCCGGCGCTCACGCATTTTAATATCGGTTCCTTTGCGTCCTTTGTTTTCTACCTTCGCGTCCTTCGCGTTCCCGCTTTGTATCCAAGGATTACAGAATGCAACAACTACAGAACACGATAGACGCCGCTTGGGAAGACCGCGCGAGCATCAACCCGGCCAGCGCCAAATCCGAAATCCGGGATGCCGTCAACGAAACGGTGCGCCTGCTCGATACGGGCGCATTGCGAGTGGCCGAGAAAGTCGGCGGCGAGTGGGTGACGCACCAGTGGGCGAAGAAAGCGGTGCTCCTCTCGTTCCGGCTCGAGGACAACGGCGTGCTCGCCGACGGCTATTCGAAGTATTACGACAAGGTGCCTTCCAAGTTCGCCGACTACGACGCTGCGGCTTTCCAGAGCGCGGGCTTTCGCGTAGTGCCCCCGGCCGCGGTGCGCCGCGGCGCTTACATCGCCAGGAACGTGGTGCTGATGCCCTCCTTCGTCAACATCGGCGCGTACGTCGATGAAGGCACGATGGTCGACACCTGGGCGACCGTCGGCTCGTGCGCGCAGATCGGGAAAAACGTGCACCTGTCGGGCGGCGTCGGGATCGGCGGGGTGCTCGAACCGCTCCAGGCCAACCCGACGATCATCGAAGACAACTGCTTCGTCGGCGCGCGCTCGGAAGTCGTGGAAGGCGTCGTGGTCGAGGAAGGCAGCGTGATCTCGATGGGCGTGTTCATCAGCGCAACGACCAAGATCTACAACCGCCAGACGGGTGAGATCACCTACGGACGCGTGCCGGCGGGCTCGGTCGTCGTCTCCGGCTCGCTGCCGAGCGCCGACGGCCGCTGCAACCTGTACTGCGCGGTAATCGTGAAGCAGGTCGATGCGAAAACGCGCGCGAAGACGAGCATCAACGAGCTGCTGCGGGCCGACTAATGCCTCGTCCGGTCGCTCGCCGGTTGCGACAATGGAAATCGTGATGCGCATAACGGGCACAATACGCCGACACCGATGGGGGCAATCGCCATGTTCGTAAAACCGCTGTTCAAGCTGATGGCCGAGACCCACGCCTCGGACCTGTTTTTCACCGCCGGCTCGCCGATACAGATCAAGATCAAGGGCGACGTCGTGCCGGTCAACACCACGGTCTTCGACGCCGCGGGAATCAAGCGCATCGTCTACGAGACGATGACCGACGACCAGGTCGCTCACTTCGAGAAGGAGATGGAAATCAACTTCTCCCTGGTCGAGCCGGGGATCGGCAGCTTCCGGGTCAACGTCTTCAAGCAGCGCGGCGCGTGCGCGATGGTGATCCGGCACATCAAGCACAACGTGCCGACGATCGACGAGCTCCAGCTTCCGCAGATCCTGACCGAAATCGTGAAGGAAAAGCGCGGTCTCATCCTGGTCGTCGGCTCCACCGGCTCGGGCAAGTCGAGCACGCTGGCGGCGATGATCAACCACCGCAACCAGACCCAGTCGGGCCACATCCTGACGATCGAAGACCCGATCGAATTCATGTACCGGCACGGCAGGAGCATCGTCAACCAGCGCGAAGTCGGCATCGACACGCGCTCGTATCACAACGCGCTGGTCAACGCGAGGCGCGAAGCGCCCGACGTGTTCCTGATCGGCGAGTGCCGCGACCGCGAGACTTTCGGCGCCGCGCTCCAGTACGCCCAGACCGGTCACCTGTGCCTGTCGACGGTGCACGCGAACAACAGCTACTACGGGCTGAACCGCGTGATCAACATGTATCCGCACGAATCGCGCGAAAGCCTGCTGATGGACCTCTCGGT
>JAQGNC010000136.1 GCA_028292065.1 Betaproteobacteria bacterium | reverse complement strand
CTCCATGCGGATCGTTGGTCGCGACAAGCTTGACGCTTTCTCCGCCAAGCACTCTGACGCGCGATCCTGGCTTGAGAACTGGATCGCTGATGCGGAGTTGTCAGACTGGGATACGCCCCAAGACATCAAGGACAGATATTCGGCGGCCAGTTTTTTATCAGGTAATGTGGTGATTTTTAACGTAAAGGGGAATCGGTATCGGCTTGAAGTGCGTGTGGCATATGGGACCGGCACAGTCGTCGTGCGGGCGATCGAAACGCACGCGGAGTACTCGAGAGGGCAGAAATGATGGACGCCAAAATCCTTAAGACGGACGCGGAACACCAAGTTTATTTGGCTGAAGTCGAAAGGCTCGCAGCGCTCGATCCTGGGTTAGGCACCCCTGAGGGCGATCGTTTGGAGCTTCTTGCCAAACTGGTGGAGGATTATGAGAAGGAGCGATTTCCATTTGCTCGGCCGAGCGCCATTGAAGCGATCAAATTTCGCATGGAAGAAAAGGGCCTTAAGCAAAAGGACTTGGCGCCGTATTTGGGCGGTAAGAGCCGCGTGTCAGAAGTGCTATCCGGCAAGCGGCCACTCACCGTTGCGATGGTGCGGGAGCTAAGTCAGCGCCTGCACATTCCGGCTGATCTATTGATTCAGCAGCAGGATGAACACGCGGACGATGACAGCGCGGATGATCGAATGGCACTATCGAAAAATTCCCCTTAACTGATCCATGATCCCCTTGAACACTTCACGCGGCGCCGGCCATTGCACCCCCTGGTCCGGCTCCGGTTTCGGTCGAGGCTTCGGCCGCGGAATCTCGAACTCCGCTTGCTGATCGATCCACTTGTTCCGCAGCGCCTGCTGAAATACCTCGCCCACCATCGGCAGCGCGCTGCGGGCGCCCTGGCCCCAGGCGCCCATCGTCATCGTGTCGTTGAAGCCGACGCGGGCGCCTGCGACGAGCTGCGGATGCATCATGATGAACCAGCCGTCGGTGTTCTCCTGCGTGGTGCCGGTCTTGCCCGCCACGTCGGCAGTGATGCCGTAGCGGCTGCGGATGGCCGCTCCGGTGCCTTCGTCGACGACGCCGCGCATGACGTTCACGAGTTCCAGCGCCTGGGGCTTCGGCATCGCCGGCTCCACTTCGCGCATGGGCTGAAATTCAGTGAGCAGCTGACCGTTGCGGGCTTCGATGCGCAGGACGACCATCGGCTCGACGAAGTGGCCGCCGTTGGCGATGGCGCCGTAGGCGCTGACCATTTCGCGCAGCGTGACGGGGCTGGTGCCGAGCGCGAGTGACGGCACGGGGTCGAGCTTGCTCTCGCGCACGCCCATCGCCTGCGCGAGCTGCACCACGCGTTCCGGGCCGACCTGCTGCATCACTTGGGCGGTGATCGTGTTCTTGGAGTAGACGAGGCCGTCGCGTAAGCTCATCGGCTGGTAGGAGGGCGGCGTGACGTCGCTGGGTTCCCACACCTGTCCGCCGCGCAGTCGGATCGACACGGGCTCGTCCATCAGCGTCGTCGTCGAAGGCAGGCCCATCACGAATGCGGCGCCGTACACGAAAGGCTTGAACGCGGAGCCCGGCTGGCGGCGGGCCTGGCCGACGTGGTCGAACTGCTCTTCGGCGAAATCGCGGCTGCCGACCCATGCGCGGACGTATCCGTTGCGCGGGTCCATCGCCATGAAGCCCGCCTGCAGCACCGAAGTGTCCTGGCCGCGCCTGAGCTGGCGATCGGCGAGCGTCTGCAACTGCGACATCTGGCGCTCGACAGCCTGGTTCGCGGCCTTCTGCATCCTGGAGTCGATCGTGGTGCGCACGATGAGGCCGTCGGAATAGATGTCGTAGCCGCGCTGGTCAGCCCAGTCGATCAGCCATGTGCGCAGTTGCTGGGTGATGTGGGGCGCGGGGCTGGGCGCCTCGGTCTGGCGCTCGAAGTCGAGCTTGAGCGGACGCTTGGTTAAGACTGCGAGCTGCGCGGGCGAGAGCTTGCCGTGCTTCGCCATCTGCGCGAGGACGACGTTGCGGCGCGCGCGTGCGCGCTCGGGGTTCAGCACCGGATTGAATGTGCTGTTGGCTTTGAGCATGCCGACGAGCGTGGCGGCCTGCAGCACGTCGAGCTGGTCGGCGGATTTGTCGAAGTAAGTGCGCGCCGCCATCTCGATGCCGAACGCGTTGAACAGGAACGGCACGGTGTTGAGGTAGGTCTCGAGGATTTCGCGCTTGGTGTAGACCGACTCGATCTTCAGCGCGGTGATCGCTTCCTTGATCTTCCGGCTGATCGTGATCGAGCGGCCGATCTCCTCCGGATAGAGGTTGCGCGCGAGTTGCTGGGTGAGGGTCGAGCCGCCCTGCAGGTCGCCTTTGAGCGTGCTGAGCAGCGCCGCGCCGGTACGCTTCAAGTCGATGCCGCGGTGCTCGTAGAAGCGCCGGTCTTCGGTCGCGAGCAGCGCGTCGATGACGACGGGCGCGATCTTGTTGAGCGGCACCCACTGCCGGTTGATACGCTTGTATTCGGCGAGGATGAAGCCGTCGTTGGAGAGCACGACGGAAGGTGTGGCGGACTTGGCTTTGCGCAGGTCGCTGACGCTCGGGGTGAAGGGGATCAGGGCGAGGGCGTAGAGCAGGAACAGCACGGGTAAGGCGAGTGCGGCCTGGATGGGGTGGCGTTTGATGGCGTCGATGAGGCGCCGGAGTTGGGATAGTAGAAATTGCATTTAGCCGTGTTGCTCAATGAGTGTTGCCGTTCATGCTTCGACCGAGTCGCCGCGCAAAGCCTGTCCTGAGCTTGTCGAAGGGCTCAGCACGAACGGAGGGCTTGCGAGCGCCTCGGGATTGCTTCGGCTACCGCCTCGCAATGACATCAACCGCTGTCATCGCGAGGAGTCGCGGTAGCACGACGTGGCGATCGCGTGGCGCACGAAGTACGACCGCCTCGGGATTGCGGAGCCTGTCCTGAGCGTTGTCGAAGGGGCTGCCGCGTCGCAATGACATCTCCTTGCGAGACATTCCCTAGCGTTCCACAGGACGCGGCTCGCCCGATCCGCCGCCGGAACCTTCCGAAGGCACAGGGACAGGCTGGGGTTCATATGTCCGCGGCTGTGGCTGTGGCTGAGGATATTGCGGCTGCGGTTGGTATTGCGGCTGCACCGGCGGCTGCGGAAGAGGCTGCCCCGGCAGTTTCGGCTGCAGCAGCGGGTCCACTTCCGATTGCGGCCCCAGCTGCGCTCCCGGCTCGGCTCCGGGTCCCGCGCCCAACTCCTCGAGGGGCTCGAGCGGGGCCGGCGGTTGAGCCTTCGCACGCGGGATCGCAAACTCGGCGCGCTGGTCGATCACCCCGTTGCGCAGCGCCTGCTGGAAGACTTCGCCGACGATCGGCAGCGCGCTGCGCGCGCCCTGGCCCCAGTTGCCCATCGTCAGCTTGTCGTTGAAGCCCACGCGCGCGCCTGCGACGAGGTGCGGATGCATCATGATGAACCAGCCGTCGGTGTTCTCCTGCGTGGTGCCGGTCTTGCCGGCGACGTCCGCAGTGATGCCGTAGCGACTGCGGATGGCCGCTCCGGTGCCCTGGTCCACGACGCCGCGCATGAAGTCCAGCAGCTCCAGCGCGTGCTGCCGCGGCAGTGCGTCGACGGGTTCGCGCTTCGCCTGGAATTCGAGGAGCACGCGCCCCTTGCGGTCCTCGATCCGGGTGATGACCATCGGCTCGACGTATTCGCCGCCGTTTGCGATCGCACCATACGCGGTGACCATTTCCCGAAGGGTCACGGGGCTGGTGCCGAGGGCGAGTGAAAGGACGGGGTCGAGCTTGCTCGAGCGCACGCCCAGCGCCTGCGCGAGTTTCACTACGCGCACCGGGCCGACCTTCTCCATCACCTGCGCGGTGATCGTGTTCTTCGAGTAGGTCAGCCCCTGGCGCAGAGTCATCGGCGCATACGACGGCGGCGATACGTCGCTCGGTTGCCACACGCCGCCGCCGGGTATGCGGATCGTGACCGGCTGGTCCATGAACGTCGTGTTCGGCGCAAGGCCCATGGCGAGTGCGGCGCCGTACACGAAAGGCTTGAACGCGGAGCCCGGCTGGCGCCGTGCCTGGAAGACATGGTCGAACTGCTCGGTCGTGAAATCGCGGCTCCCCACCCACGCGCGCACGGCCCCGTCGCGCGGGTCCATCGCCATGAAACCCACCTGCAGCTCGGATTTGTCGCGAGCGCGCTTGCGCACGGCATCGGCGAGCGGTTGCAAGCGCTTCATCTGCCGCTCGACGGCCTGGTTCGCTGCCTCCTGGATTCTCGAATCGAGCGTGGTGTGGACGACGAGCCCTTCGGAATAGATGTCGTAATTGTTTCGATCCGCCCAGTCGATCAGCCATTTGCGGATGTGCAGCACGATGTGCGGCGCGGGGCCGGTCGCCTCGCTCTGTCTCTCGAAGTCGAGCCGCAGCGGACGCTTGGTGAGTGTTGCGAGCTGCGCTTGCGTGATCTTGCCGTGCTTGGCCATCTGCGCGAGGACGAGGTTGCGGCGCTCGCGCGCGCGCTCCGGGTTCAGGACCGGATTGAAAGTCGTGGTGCCTTTGAGCATGCCGACGAGTGTGGCGGCCTCGAGCACGTTCAGTTCTTCGGCAGACTTGTCGAAGTAAGTGCGCGCCGCCATCTCGATGCCGAACGCGTTGAACAGGAACGGCACCGTGTTGAGGTACGTCTCGAGGATCTCGCGCTTGGTGTACAGCGCCTCGATCTTCAGCGCGGTGATCGCTTCCTTGATTTTGCGCGTCAGAGTGGCCGCGCGGCCGATCTCCTCCGGATAGAGGTTGCGCGCGAGTTGCTGCGTGATGGTCGAGCCGCCCTGCAGGTCGCCGGACGCGGTTTTGAGCAGCGCGCCGACGAGGCGCTTCGGGTCGATGCCGTGGTGCTCGAAGAAACGCCGGTCTTCGGTTGCGATCAGCGCGTCGACGACACTCGGCGCGATCTTGTCGAGCGGCACCCATTCGCGGTTGAGACGCTTGAATTCCGCGAGCACGACGCCGTCGGTGGACATGACGACGGTGGGCGTCGCGGCCTTGGCCTTGCGCAGGTCGCCGATGCCGGGCGTGAAAGGGATCAGCGCGAGGACGTACACCACGACCAGCAGGGGTAACGCGAGCACGGCCTGGAAGGGGTGACGGCGGATCGCACCGAGGAGTCGGCGGAATTGTTCGCGCACGAAGTTTGGAGCGGTGTGAGGATTTTGAGGTGGGGAATTCATGGCAGGTTGGTGCGGTAGCTAGGCACTATACAAGGCCTGGGGTTTGCGAGGCGTGCCTGAATGCTGCTGAACCATGCGTTCATGCTTCGACTGTGTCGCCTTGCGAAGCCTGTCCTGAGCTTGACGAAGGGCTCAGCACGAACGGATCGCTTCCGAGCGCCTCGGGATTGCTTCGTCGCGCCGCTCCTCGCAATGACATGTTCAGCAGGTGTCGTCGCCAGGAGTCACGGCAGCAAGACCGCGCGATTCCGTGGTTCCGCGCGGTGACTGTCATCGCGAGGAGTCGCGGTAGCACGACGCGGCGATCCCGTGGCGCACGGATTATCGCTTGATCTTCTTAATGAGCCCAGTCACAAATTCGCGGAAGGATTAACAATCGTTCGTGCTGAGCCCTTCGACACGCTCAGGACAGGCTCAGCTCAGGGCGAACGGATCGACCGAGGGAATCATTTGACTGCAGAGCGCGCCCTAGCGATGGCCTCACCCGCGGGCGCTTCGGCCGCCAGCGATTCAAGTCTGCTTGCCATGGTGTCTCCTCGTGATGTTCGAATCATAGCCGCTTGGGCATATCCCATCGAGCGCTACCGGAACAGCTTCCGCAACCGCTGCCTGACGTCATCGAATACTTCCGGTAAGGACCACCCCGGCGTGCGGTCGCGCATTCGCTGATAGGCGGGAATTGCGGCCAGGCGCGGTGTGCCGAACTCCGCGCGTGAGTCGATCCAGTGATTGCGCAGCGCTTCCTGGAAGACGTCGGCCACCATCGGCAGCGCGCTGCGGGCGCCGGTGCCCCAGGTGCCCATGTTGCGCTTTTCGTTGAAGCCCACGCGCACCCCGGCCACGAGCTGCGGGTGCATCATGATGAACCACGCGTCGTGGTTCTCCTGCGTGGTGCCGGTCTTGCCGGCCACGTCGGCGGTGATGCCGTAACGCTTGCGGATTGCCGCGCCGGTGCCCTCTTTGACGACGCCGCGCATGGCGTTCAGGAGCTCGAGCGCCGGCGCCGCTGACATGGCCGGCACCGCTTCGGGTTGCGGATCGAATTCGGCGAGCACCCGGCCTTCGCGGTCCTCGATGCGGCTGACGATCGTCGGCTGGACGAAATGCCCCATGTTCGCGATGGTGCCGTAGGCGCCGACCATCTCCTGCAACGTCACGGGGCTCGTGCCCAGCGCGAGCGAAAGCACCGGGTCGAGCTTGCTCTCGCGCACGCCCATGGCCCACGCCAGGTTCATCACGCGCTTCGGCCCGACCTGGTGCACGAGCTGGGCGGTGATCGTGTTCTTCGAGTACACCAGCCCGTCGCGCAGGGTCATCGCGCGGCCGGAGGGCGCCGACACGTCGTGAGGTTCCCAGTAGCCGCCACCCTCCAGCGGGACCGACACGGGCGCGTCCATGAACAACGACGTCGAACGGTAGCCCGCGGTGAACGCAGCGGCATACACGAAAGGCTTGAACGCCGAGCCCGGCTGGCGGCGCGCCTGGCTCACCTGGTCGAACTCCTCCTTGGCGAAGTCGCGGCCGCCCACCCACGCGCGCACATAGCCGTTGCGCGGGTCCATCGCCATGAAGCCGACTTGAAGCACGTCACGCGCGTGGCCGCCCCTGCGCTCACCGCCTGCGAGCTTTTGCAGTTGCGCCATCTGGCGCGCGACGGCCTTGTTGGCGGCGGCCTGCAGCCTCGAATCGATCGTGGTGCGCACGACCAGACCGTCGTAGTAGTGGCGCTCCCCCGCCCATTCCATCAGCCAGTCCCGCAAGTGCCGCACGATGTGGGGCACCGGGCTCGGCGGCACGGGCTGTCGCTCGAAATTGAGCCGCAGCGGGCGCTTGCTGAGCGCGTCGAACTGCGCTGTCGTGAGCTTGCCGTACTTCGCCATCTGCCCGAGCACGAGGTTGCGGCGCTCGAGTGCGCGCTCCGGATGCCGCAACGGATTGTTCGCGCTGGTCGCCTTCAGCATGCCGACGAGCGTCGCGGCCTCGAGCACATCTATGCGTTCCGCGGGCTTGCCGAAATAAGTGCGCGCCGCCAGTTCGATGCCGAAAGCATTGAACAGGAACGGTACGGTGTTGAGATACGTCTCGAGGATTTCGCGCTTGGTGTAGAGCGCCTCGATCTTGAGCGCGGTGATCGCTTCCTTGATTTTCCTCGTGAGCGTGACCTTGCGGCCGATCTCGTCCGAGTAGAGATTGCGCGCGAGTTGCTGCGTAAGCGTCGAGCCGCCCTGCAGGTCGCCCGTCAGGGTGCTGAGCAGCGCCGCGACTGTGCGCCGCACGTCGATGCCGTGGTGATCGTAGAAGCGGCGGTCCTCCGTCGCAATGAGCGCATCGACGACACTCGGCGCGATATGGTCGAGCGTCACCCAGCGCCGATCGGGGCGCTTGAATTCCGCGAGCACCACGCCATCGGAGGACATCACGACCGAGGGCGTTGCCGACTTGGCCCTGCGCAGGTCGCCCACGCCCGGCGTGAACGGGATCAGCGCAAGCACGTACAGCAGCATCAGCGCGGGCAGGACGAGCGCTGCGCGCACGGGGTGCCGCCGAATCGCGGCGAGGAGGCGGCGGAAGCGTTCGAGGCGGGTGGCGCGAGCGGCCTGCGGCTTCGGAGGCGGGGAATTCATGACGATTTAATGTCGCGGCAAGCGCCGGCTGCGAAAGACCTTGGGACGATCATCGAGGCTTTACGATAGTGCGCATCTGTGAGGGCGATCATCTCATGCGCGTGCGGCGCAGGCGCGCCCATCTCGAGGCAGAGAAGAGAAGGCCGGCCCCAGCAGCGTTGGCGGCACAGCAGCGGCTGCACGCAGCATAAATGACGAGCTAAGCTCGGCCTGTATCGAGACCTGAGGCCGCGTTCTCCGGATGCGCGGCCGAGCCACAGGCTACTTCGGCGGAAACAGGCTCGCCCACGTCTCCTTGATAGAAGCCATCACGATCCGCGTCGCCTGCTTGTCCCCATGCCATAGCGCGGACGCATAGGCTTTCATCTGCGATGCGGTGATGTGCGGCGGGGTCAGCGGCACTGCGGGGTCGGTGACGAACTCAATCACGGTCGGCTTATCCGCGGCGAGCGCCTGCTCCCATGCGGGCGCGATGTCCTCGGCGCGATCGACGCGGATGCCGCCTAAGCCCAGCAGCCGCGCGTAATCGGCGTAGGGAAACGCCGGCAGGTCCTGCGACGGCGCGTAGCGCGGGTCACCCGCCATGCCGCGCTGTTCCCACGTCACCATGTTCAGGTCGCCGTTGTTGAGGACCGCGATGGTGAGCCGCGGGTCGGGCCACTTCGGCCACAGGCGCGCGAGTCCGATCAGCGCGTTGATGCCGATCATCTGCATCGCGCCGTCGCCCAGCAGCGCGATCGCATGGCGGTCGGGGTGTGCGAGCTTGGCGGCGATCGCGTACGGCACCGCCGGTCCCATCGTCGCGAGCCCGCCCGAGAGCGAGCCCATCATGCCGCGGCGGATCTTGAGATCGCGCGCGTACCACGCCGCCGCCGAGCCCGAGTCGCAGGTGAGGATGCAGTTGTCCGGCAGGCGCGGCGAGAGCTCCCAGAACACGCGCTGCGGATTGATCGGATTCGCTTCGATCATCGCGCGGGCTTCGAGCACGCGCCACCACTGCGCGACGTTCTCTTCGATTTCGCTGCGCCATGCGCGGTCGGTCTTGCGCTCGAGCAGCGGGATGAGCGCGCGCAGCGTCTCGCGGCTGTCGCCTACGAGACCCACTTCCATCGGGTAGCGCAGGTTGAGCATGCGGCCGTCGATGTCGATCTGCACCCCGCGCGCCTTGCCTTCCTGCGGCAGGAACTCCGAGTACGGGAAAGCCGAGCCGACCATGAGCAGCGTGTCGCAGCCGGTCATGAGCTCGTAGCTCGGCTTGGTGCCCAGCAGCCCGATCGAACCGGTGACGAACGGGAGATCGTCGGGGACCGCGGCTTTGCCGAGGAGCGCCTTCGCCACACCTGCGCCGAGCAGGTCAGCGACTTCGATCACCTCGTCGGTCGCGTGCAGCGCGCCGGCGCCGACGAGCATCGCGACCTTTTTCCCTGCGTTGAGCACATCCGCCGCGCGCTTCAGATCAACGGCGCCGGGCGCCCTCATGCGGCCGGTCCAGCCGATGCCGCTGTGGACGGTGCCGTGCTCGTGAGGCGGCGCTTCGACCGCTTCGAGCTCCTGCACGTCGTTCGGGAAGATGATGCACGTCACCGTGCGCTGCTCGAGCGCGATGCGGATCGCGCGATCGACGAGATGGCGCACCTGCGCCGGGACCGTAGCCATGTGCACGTAAGGGGCGGCGACGTCCTTGAACAGCGAGACCAGGTCGACTTCCTGCTGGTAATCGCCGCCGAGCGCCGCGCGCTGCTGCTGCCCGACGATCGCCAGCACCGGCTGGTGATCGGCCTTCGCGTCGTAGAGTCCGTTGAGGAGGTGGATCGCGCCCGGCCCGGACGTCGCGAGACACACGCCGATCTCTCCGGTGAACTTCGCGTGCGCGCACGCCATGAACGCCGCGAGCTCTTCGTGCCGCGTCTGCACGAACTCGATCGCGTCGCTGCGCCCGAACGCGCCCATGATGCCGTTGATGCCGTCGCCGGGATAACCGAAGACGCGCCGCACGCCCCATGCGTGCAGGCGCTGGAGGAGAAAATCGCCGACTGTCGTTGCCATTGAGTGGGTCTCGGGAAGGGGGCGGGAATCGCACCGATCGGGAGGTGAGGCAAGGCATGTGCCCCCAAACCGCGCACTGGGCGACGGGGGTAGAGAGCTGTGGACCTGACCGTCGCCTGCGTGCTGATCCCGGGCAGCCTCATACGTTGCGGTGAAACAGCGATAGATATACATTTACGGGCGTATATCTATCTACGAGAGGTGAACCGATGCAGGTTTCCAAGTGGGGAAACAGCCTGGCCGTGCGCCTGCCGGCGAGTGTGGTCGAAGCGCTCGGGCTCGAGGAGGGAGACGACATCGAGATTCACGTGGTGGGGGAGCGGACGTTCGAAGTGCAGAAGGCTCCCGGCGCACGAGAGCTCCTCAGCCGGCTGCGCAAATTTCGCGGAAAGTTGCCCGCGGACTTCAAGTTCGACCGGATCGAGGCGAATGAGGGCCCGTGAGGTTTTCCACGACACCAACGTCATTCTGTATTTGCTTTCCGCCGATGCTGCGAAGGCGGACCGCGCCGAGGAACTGATCGCCGCGGGCGGCCGCGTCAGTGTCCAGGTGCTGAATGAGGTGGCGGCGGTCGCGTCGCGCAAGTTGGGTTTGAGCTGGGATGACACCGGCGAGATCATCGCCCACGTGCGCGCCGTGTGCGCGGTTGAGCCGATGACGATCGAGACTCACGAGTGCGGCCTCGCAATCGCGTCCCGCCATCGACTCAACGTCTACGACGCAATGATCGTCGCCTCCGCGCTCCTCAGCGGTTGCACGCTGCTCTATTCCGAGGACATGCAGGATGGGCAGGTCTTCGACGGCCGACTCACGATCCGCAATCCGTTCGGGTGAGCCGCGCAGCACGGCGCGTCCGAACAGGTAGCGCAGGCGCCTCGCCTGCAGCCGCTCCCCGCTTCGGATTCACGCCTCGAGCAAGAAAAAGACTGCTGCAGGCGCGGCGCCTGCGCTACAAAGTCGATCCCCCCTACGCCGCCACCCCGAGCCCGGTCACATCCTTGTCCGCGTGCTGCGCCTTGATCTCGAGCACGTCGTCGATGCCGTCGAGGAACGCCTGCATGCAGTCGGGCGCGAACTGGCTGCCGGTGCTGTCCTTCATCACCGAAAGCGCGCGGTCGACGTCCCACGCGCGTTTGTAGGGCTTGGCGCTGGTGAGTGCGTCGAAGACGTCGGCGACGGCGACGATGCGGCCGAAGAGCGGGATCGCGTCGCCTTTGAGGCCGTAGGGATAACCGGTGCCGTCGAACTTCTCGTGGTGGGAGATCGCGATCTGCGCACCGGCCTTGAGGATGGGCGACTGGCCCTGGCCCAGGATTTCGGCGCCCATCACGGTGTGCTGTCTCATCACGTCCCACTCGGCTTCGGTGAGCTTGCCGCGCTTCAACAGGATGTCGTCGGGTATGCCGAGCTTGCCGACGTCGTGCAGGGGCGCGGCGTGGCGGAGGAGCTCGGCGTCGTGCGGCTTGAGGCCCATGCGCAGTCCGATGAGCTGCGCGTACCTCGAGAGCCGCATGAAGTGCTCGTGCGTCTCCGGCTGGCGGCGCTCGGCCGCGAGGCTCAGGCACATCAGCGTCTCGCGTTCGCGGGCGGCGATCTCGAGCGCGGCCCGGCCGTTCTTGAAGGCTTCGTCGGCGAGCTGTTGCGCGCGCTGGATGAGGTGCTTCTGGCTCGCGCGTAGCGCCAGCATGTTCTTCAGGCGCGCGCCGATCTCGATGACGTCGACGGGTTTCGTCAGGAAATCGTTGATGCCCATCGCGAGCGCACGGTGCCGCAGCACCCTGTCCCGCGTGCCGGTCACCATGAGCATGGGGATGTCGGCTTTCCCGGGGAGCAGGCGGAAGCGCTCGGTGAACTCGATGCCGTTCATCTGCGGCATGAGGTAGTCGACGATGACGAGGTCGGGCTCGTTGAGGGCGCACCACTCGAGCGCTTCGGTGGGACGCGTGAACGCCACCGGCCGGCAGCCTTCCAGCTTGCCGACATGGCCCTTGAGCAGCGCGAGCGAGACTCGCTCGTCGTCGAGTATGACGATGTTCATCAGGAGAGCCTGCGAGGCGGCCCGTCTCTTGTAATAGAGCTATGACGGCAAAAATGGGCGGAGCTTTAGGCGGACGCGGTGCGCCCGGAGCCCGCGTTCCCCTCACCCCAACCCTCTCCCCGCTATCGCGGGGCGAGGGAGACAGGCAACTACGGTTCCGCGGGAGCTGGAGCTGCGACGAAGATGTCATTGCGAGGAACGCCGTGACGAAGCAATCGCGAGACGCTCGCAGCGCTCGTGCGCCAAGACGTCGGCGCGTCGCGCGCACGGCCCATTTATAATTTCCAAATGGACATTTCGGTAACCGAGTTCAAGCAGCGCTGCCTCGAGATCACCCGCCGGGTCGAGGGAAGTATTGACTGATCACGCGCTCGCGCCCGTCGTCACCCCGCACGGCCACCTGATCCTCGCGTATTCGGACGAAGCGCCCCCGCTCGAGCCCGCGCTCGCGGCGAAGCTTGCGACTGCTTTCGCGCGCGGCGGCGGTCATGGCCTGCTGCAACTCGGCGCGGAGGAAGTCGGCACCGTGCTGCCGGCCGAGCTCGGCTACTGGCGCGATTTCGCCGCGCGTTACGTGACCGCGGTCTGCACGCATTCCGAGGTCCAGGGGGACACGGCCGCTGCGCGCGTGGCGCCTCCAGCTGACAGCGAATTGCAGGCGCTCGCGGCCGGTGCACCGCCGATGCAGGGCGCCGAGTATCTCGATGCGTCGCTGCTGCAATCGCTGTGGACGGCGCTCGACACTGCGTTTCGTGCGGAGCTCGCCGAGTCCGGCGAACCGGTCGAAGGCTTTCTCAAGCGCCGCAGCCCCGCGTGGAACCTGGTCGGCCGCGTCCATTTCAATCTCGCGGAGAACCGCGGCGACGACGAGGCGCCTTTCGCTTTTCTCGCGACGTATACGACGCACCTCGCGGCGAATTCGAAAGCGCGCCACGTGCCGCTGGGCCAGGCGCTGCACGAGTACGCCGGCACGCGCAAACGCGAGCAGCTCCTGTCGCTGCTGATGCCGGTGCAGCGTGCGGCGCAGCGGTGCGACTGGGTGCAGCGCATGGTCGACGAAGGCGACATCTACCACCCGCTGCGCTGGACGCCTGCCGAAGCGTTCCAGATGCTCACGGACATGCCGCGGCTCGAAGCGGCCGGCGTGATCGTGCGAGTGCCCCGGGCGTGGCGGGCGAATCGTCCGCCGCGTCCGCGCGTGACGGCGACGGTCGGCGGCAAGCCGCCGTCGGCGCTCGGCGCCGATGCGCTGCTCGACTTCAGGATGGATGTGACGCTCGACGGCGAACGTCTCACCGCGGCGGAAGTGAGAAAGCTGCTCGCGGGCACCGAAGGGCTTGCGCTGATTCGGGGGCGCTGGGTCGAAGTCGACCGGGAGAAGCTCGAGCGCATGCTGGAGACGTTCGAGCGGATAGAAGCGCAGGCGAAAAGCGGCGGGCTCAGCTTTGCCGAAGCGATGCGGCTTGTCGCGGGCACGGCGGAGGCCGACGCGGACGACGACGTCGAGCGCGAGTGGTCGGCCATCACCGCGGGTCCATGGCTTGCCCAGACGCTCGATGGACTGCGCAGCCCGCAGGGGCTTGCGGGAGTCGACCCGGGGCGCGCGCTCAAGACCACGCTGCGGCCGTATCAGCAGGTGGGGCTGAGCTGGCTCTATCTGCTCTATCGCCTGCGGCTCGGCGCGTGCCTCGCCGACGACATGGGGCTCGGCAAGACCCTGCAGGTGCTCGCGCTCCTGCTCGTGATCCTCGCCGAGGACCGCAAGGCGAAACGCAAGGGCAATCCGAGCGTGCTCGCGGCGCCTGCGTCGCTGCTCGCGAACTGGGCATCCGAGATCGAGCGCTACGCGCCCGAGCTTAAAGTGCTGATCGCGCATCCTTCGGCAATGCCGGCCGCGGAGTTGAAGCGCATCACGCCTGAAGACCTTGCGCGTTTCGATCTCGTCATCACGAGCTACGGCTCGCTCGCGCGCGTCAAGTGGCTGCACGACACCGCGTGGCGCGCCGCGATCCTCGACGAAGCGCAGGCGATCCGCAATCCCGGAACGAAGCAGGCGCGCGCGGCCAGACAGTTGAAGAGCGAAGTGCGCATCGCGCTCACCGGCACGCCGATAGAGAACCGCCTCGGCGACCTGTGGTCGATCTTCGACTTCCTCAACCCGGGGCTGCTCGGTTCGCGCAAGGCGTTCGGCGCGTTCACCAAGCGGCTCGCCGCGCGCCCGCACAACGCGTACGCGCCGCTGCGCGAGCTCGTGCGGCCTTACATCCTGCGGCGCCTCAAGACCGACCGGACCGTGATCGCCGACCTGCCGGACAAGACCGAGGTGAAAGCGTTCTGCGCGCTGAGCCCGAAGCAGGCGGCGCTCTACGAGCAATCGGTGAAAGCGCTCGACGCGGCACTGCACAGCGAGGTCGACGGCGTTCAGCGCAAAGGCGTGATCCTCGCGTTCCTCATGCGCTTCAAGCAGATCTGCAACCATCCATCGCAGTGGCTCGGCGACGGCGGGTGGGCGCCTGCCGAGAGCGGCAAGCTGGCGCGGCTGCGCGAGATCGCCGAAGTGATCGCGGCGAAGCAGGAGAAGGTGCTCGTGTTCACGCAGTTTCGCGAAGCCGCGGAGCCGGTCGCGGTGTTCCTCGGGTCAGTGTTCGGGCGCGCAGGGCTGGTGCTGCACGGCGGGACCGCGGTAAAAAAGCGCCACGAGCTGGTGCGCCGTTTCCAGGAGGAAGAGAGCGTGCCGTTCTTCGTGCTGTCGCTCAAGGCCGGCGGATCGGGGCTCAACCTCACCGCGGCCAATCACGTGATCCATTTCGACCGCTGGTGGAATCCCGCCGTCGAGGACCAGGCGACCGATCGCGCGTTTCGCATCGGCCAGCGGAGAAACGTCCTCGTGCACAAGTTCGTCTGCCGCGGCACACTGGAAGAGAAGATCGATGCACTCGTCGAATCGAAGCGGCGCCTGTCCGCGGACGTTCTGCAAGGCGGCGCGGAGAGGGTGCTGACCGAAATGAGCAACGCCGAAATACTGAAGCTCGTGTCGCTGGACATCCATGCCGCGGCGGAATAGAAGCGCGTACGAGTTCGACGACTTCCGGCCTTACGTGCCGGTCGAGGAGCGCAGGCGCGAGGCGAAGGCGCTCGTCGAGGCGCAGTCGAAAAAGAAAGCGCCGGCGTGGGATCCCGTCGAGGCCGCGCCGGGCCGCGCGATTGCGAACACGTTCTGGGGCGGCTCGTGGTGCAGGAACATCGAGTCCTACAGCGACTTCCGCAGCCGGCTCGAGCGCGGCCGCAGCTACCTGCGCTCGGGAGCGGTGGTCGACCTGAATATCGCGGCGGGTGTCGTGAAGGCACGGGTGCTCGGCTCGCACATGTACGAAGTCGAAGTGAAGATCGCGCGGGTGCCGAAGCCGCGCTGGGACGCGGTGTGCACGCGCTGCTCGGGCGGAATCGAATCGGTCGTCGATCTGCTACAGGGGCGGCTCTCGCAGCCCGTCATGGCGCACATGTGCAGCAGGGAGAGCGGGCTCTTCCCGACGCCGCAGGAGATCGCGTTCGACTGCACGTGTCCCGACTGGGCGCAGATGTGCAAGCACGTCGCCGCCGTGCTCTACGGCATCGGCGCGAGGCTCGACCAGCGCCCGCAGCTCCTCTTCGCACTGCGCGGGGTCGACGAGAACGAGCTCATCGCACGCGCGGGCACCGGCGTGCGCCTGGGCGAAGGGCGGACCGGCTCGGCGCGGCGCCTCGCGCACCCGGACCTGGGCGCGCTCTTCGGGCTCGACCTCGCCGAAGCGGCGACGCAGAAGAAGCGCGGCAAAAGCCCGAGCCCTGCACGGCCCCGCAAAGCGCGGGGCCGGTGACCCGAATCGGGGACTGTCCCCAATGACCGCATACTGAAAATCGGGGACGGTCTCCGATCAACCGCGCAGTTACCCTGCTCGTTTCACCTTGGGAACAAGAGATGAATCATCGTTTCACCCGCGCCATCGCCGCAGCGATATTCAGTGCTGCGCCCGCTTTGCCCGCTCTCGCGCAGAGCTATCCGGTCAAGCCCGAGAGGATCGTCGTTCCCACCAATCCCGGAGGCGGCGCTGACATCCAGGCGCGTCTGCTGGCGAAAGCTTTGCAGGAGAGCATGGGGCAGACGTTCGTGGTCGAGAACCGCTCGGGTGCGTCCGGCATCATCGGCGCGGACATCGTGGCCAAGGCGCCTGCGGACGGGTACACGGTGCTCGTGACGACGTCGCTGCTCGCGACCAGCGCGGGCCTTTACAAGAAGCTCCCTTACGATGCGCTGAAGGACCTGGCGCCTGTGTCGCAGATCTCGTTCGCGCCGCAGTTCCTGATCGCGCATCCCAGCGTACCGGCGCACAACGTGAAGGAGCTCGTCGCGCTCGCGAAAAAGCAGCCGGGAAAGCTCAATGCGGGATCGAGC
>JAQGNC010000125.1 GCA_028292065.1 Betaproteobacteria bacterium | reverse complement strand
ATCCATGGCTGAACGCAAAGTGCGCCGCTCCGGCCTGACCATGCCGGTCGTCACGCCGAGGTTCGTCGACAACGCGTGGCGCCGCGGGTGCGATTTCGTCGTGCTCGACCTCGAGGACTCGGTGCCGCAGCACCTGAAAGCGCACGCACGCACCCTGGTCAGGGAAGCGATCGCCAACGTCTCGAAGGGCGGCGCGGAAGCGTTCGCGCGGATCAATCACGACCACATGCTCGAAGACACCGAAGCGGTCGTATGGCCGGGGTTGAAGCGGATCAAATACCCGAAGACCGAGCACGCGAGCGAAGTCCGCCGGCTCGACGAGATCATCACGCGGCTCGAGCAGGCGCGCGGCATCGAGCCCGGAACGATCGAGATCGACGCGAGCATAGAGACCGCGGTCGGCGTCACGAACGTTTTCGAGATCGCTCACGCGAGCCCGCGCGTGCGCGAATTCGGCGCGACGACCGGCGGCTACGATCTGTCGCGCGACCTCGGTGTCGAGATGTTCGTCGACTTCGACCAGTTCGTGTATCCGCGAGGCGAAGCCGAGCTCGCGGCACGCACGCTGGAGCTCGGTGTGCGCACCGCGCCTTTCGTGGCCAACACCACCGGCAGCGTGAGCGACGCGGACCGCGCGCTACGCCAGGCCGAAGCGGCGCGCCGATGCGGGCTGCGGCTGGGCGGCGGAGGCCTCAACCCGGCGGTCGTCGAGGGGCACAACGTCGGCCTGACCCCGACTGAAGACGAGGTGCGCGATGCGAAGCGGGTGCTGGAGCACTACTCGACGCTCGACGACACGAGCGAGACCTGGATCGAGATCGAAGGCCGCGTGATCGACCGCTACGAAGCCGGCCGCGCGCGCGAGCTGCTCGACTGGGCCGCGCTTTGCGAAGCGCGGGATAAGGAAAAGGCTGCGGCCGTGGCGGGAGTGAAAGCGCAGCAGAGCGGTGAAAAAAAATAGGCGGACGCGTGGACTTGTCATTGCGAGGAACACAGTGACCCTTCGACGTGGCTCAGGACAGGCTACGCAATCGCGAGGCGCGCGAAAAAACATGCGCCACGAGATCGCCACGTCGCCTTGCGGCTCCTCGCGATGACAATAGCGACAGTCTCGCGCTTTCACTGAAACTGAAACCGTGCACGGCAATGGGAGCTGCAAAAGTAGTATTTCGTACCGGCGTGTTCAAATGAGCCTGCCGCTTTCTGCTGATCGACCTGAACACTGCGCCCTATGCTCATCCGCCGCTCCAACCTCCTGGTACCCATAGGCGACGCCGCTGCGGTGAACGACGCGTGGCGTCACGGCGCCGACGCGGTCACGCTCGATTTCGAGCGCTGCGGCGCGCGTGTGTCGCACGCAGCGATGCAGGCGGCCGTCGCGGCGGCGGGGCGGGGCGCGGCGGAAGTCTTCGTCAGGGCGGAGAAAGCGAGCCTCGAAGCACGGCTCGACGCTTCAGCGTGGCCGGGACTTTGCGGGGTGATGCTGCCGCAAGTGGAGTCCGCCGCCGACGTCGCGCACGCCGAAGCGATCGTGAGCGGGCTCGAGCGCGAGCGCGGGATCGACCCGGGCTCGCTGACTTTCATCGTCCTGCTCGAGTCCGCGCGCGCAGTGTGGGACATCCGGCAGATACTCTCGGCGAGCCCGCGCATCTCCCAGGCCGGGCTCGACGAGCGCGATCTCGCCGCGAGCCTCGGCATCGATCCCGATCCCGAATACGACCCTTTCGTCTACGCGCGAGGACGTCTCGCGGTCGAAGCGACTGCCGCGAAAATCGGTGCGATCGGCATGGCGTATCCGATGAGCGTGATGGAGCCGCGCGACGCGCCGCCTGCCGACATCGAGAAGAGCGCGGCCACGGCGAGGAACAGCGGCATGAAAGGGGTGCTGTGCCCGCATCCTTCGTGGGTCGCGCCGGTCAATGCCGCTTTCACCCCGACCCCTGAGCGGGTGCAGTACAACCGTCGGGTGCGCGAAGCGTTCGCGGCGGGGGTCGCCGCGGGCACGGCCGCGGTGCCGCTCGACGGCCGTATGATCGACGTGCCGGTCGACGAATGGGCGATCGTCGTGCTCGCGACGGCTGAAGCGTGTGCGGCGCGAGATGCGGAAAAGCGGGAGGCGGTCGCGGCGCGGGTCGGGGTCTGACCCCCCAGGTCGGGGTCTGACCCCGGCTTTTTGGGGTCAGACCCCGCTTCAAACCGGGGTCTGACCCCATAAACTAAAACCGAGCAAAACCGGGGTCCCCCAGGTCGGGGTCTGACCCCGGCTTTTTGGGGTCAGACCCCGGTTCAAACCGGGGTGTGACTCCGTAAACCAAAACCGAGCAAAACCGGGGTCTGTCCCCTCAACCGGGGTCTGCCCCCAGGAGCACCTTTACATGACGATCTCTCACGCGGTGCCGAATTCCTCCGGCACCGAGGCTCCGAAGCTCGTGGCGCCGGCGAACGCCGCGGATTGCCACATCCACATCTACGACCCGCGGTATGCGCCGCCAGTCGCGAGGCCGACGAACGCCACGGTCGCCGATTACCGCCTTTTCCAGCGGCGCATCGGCGTCTCGCGTGTGGTGATCGTCACGCCGCGCAACTACGGCAACGACAACAGCTTCACTCTCGACGCGATCGCGGCGCTGGGGATCGACAACGCGCGAGGCGTCGCGGTCGTCACGCCTGAGATCACCGAGCGCCAGCTTGCGAAGCTGCACGACGGCGGGGTGCGCGGCATCCGCTTCACGGTCGGAAACCCCGAGACCGCGGTCACTTCGATCGACATGATCGAGCCGCTCGCCAGACGCATCGCCGAATTCGACTGGCACGTGCAGCTCAACATGGAGCCTGAGCAGGTGGTCGAGAGCGCCGCCATGCTGCGCCGGCTGCCCACGACTATCGTCTTCGATCACCTCGGCAAGCTCGGGCTCGCAGGGCTGGATCACCCGGCGTATGCGGTGATGCGCGAGCTCATCGACAGGCGGCGTGCGTGGGTGAAGATTTCAGGCGCGTATCTGAATACCAAGGTTGGGCCGCCGCTCTATCCCGAGGCGACGGCGGTCGCCCGGGCTTTCGTCGACGCCGCGCCTGAACGCGCGGTGTGGGGAAGCGACTGGCCGCATCCGACGCCGAAGATCCCACCCGACGACGCGGTGCTGTTCGACCTCCTGAGCGACTGGGCGCCCGACGAGGCGACTCGCAAGCGCATCCTCGTCGCCAACCCCGAAGCGCTTTACGGTTTCCCGAAGAGGGTCTGACTGCGGCGCCGATGCGCCGGCGTGACTTGGCGAACGCGCCGCATCTTGTTTCCCTTCACCCTGACCCTGGGGCTTGCGCGAAGGTGCCGGCTTACTCCGGCGCTGCTACCGCACCGCGCCCCCGCATCCGAACTTGGGGTCGACGCAGTCGTGCTTCCTCAGGAACTCGCGGTCGTAGGCGCGCTGCGTCGCGAGCGCGGCGTTCATGTCTTCGTTCTCAACGCATACGCGCCATTGCTCGCTGTCCTTCGCATGGCCGAGCTGCTCGCAGCGCGGCCCGTACTCGGCTTCGGCCTGCGCCGCACGCTGTTCAGGCGTGGCGCACGCGGCGACGAGCGTCAGGAGCACCAGTGTGAGAAATCGCATGAAAGCACGCATCCGAACGTCCTCGCGAAGCGCCGATGGCCTCCGAGCCGACGCAAGCCGCGTACCCTCAGCCCCGGCGATTGTCCAGGCGCGCCGGTATGGTGTAACCCTGCCTCAGTGCGCGGCGCTCGTAGCGTACGGCGTCGCGGTCGAGGCCGCGGGCGAGGTAGTAGAGATACAGCTGATAGCTCGCCCCGCCGTGATCGAGCACCGACGCGTGCTTGAGCCATTGGACCATCCTGCGCTCGTCGCGAGCGATTCCATTGGAGCCTTCGGCGTACATGCCCGCCACGCGCATCGCCGCGTGCGGGTCGCCGCGCAGCCCCTTGGCCTGCTCGCGCCGGAACTCGTCGTCGCCCGCGCCGAGATCGGGCGTGACGTCGTCACGCTCGAGGAGACGCGCGACTTCGAGGCCGTCGCTCGGCCTGAGCTGCATTTTTTCGGGAGGCGTAGCGGGCGGAAGGGCTTTCGCGGCGCCGGCGGTCTGCGCGGGCGGGGCGTCTTTCGCCGCGGCGCTCTGTGCAGGGGCGCCCCAGTGGGGGAACAGTTGCGCGCATCCGGCCATCAGGGGCGCTGCGAGCGTGACAATTATTATGTTTCTCACATAAGGCTCCTCGGCTGGCGACAGTTTAATGGCATCGCGCGCGGAGTACAAGTGCTGCGTGGCTTTTAAAGCGCCGCTCGTCTGCTCAGGGCGTCCGCTCGTCCTGATGAGAGCGCATGCGTGATGGATTTCATACGTTACAGCGTCGCGCGCGGGTTACTTTTCGCCACGTTCGAAGCGAAAGCAGGGCCGCCGGGGGATAAAATGACAATGAAATGTGACAGTCTGGCCGTGATGTTCACCGACGTGTGCGACAGCTCGCGGGTCTACCAGGACCTGGGCGACGCCGAGGCGCACAAGCTCGGTTCGCGCTGTCTCAAGCTGATCGCGGAGGCCGCGAGGCGCAACGGCGGCAGGCTCATCAAGACGATCGGCGACGGCGCCATGATCACTTTTCGCAGCGTCGAAGAAGCGTACCGCGCCGCGAGCATCATGCAGCTCGCGCTTCGCGGCGGTGTGCTTCGGGTCAAGATCGGCATGCATTTCGGCGCAGTGATCGAGACCGGCGACGACGTGTTCGGCGACACGGTCAACGTCGCCGCGCGGGTCCTCGCGCGCTCCGGCCCCGACGAAATCCTCATGACGCGTGAATGCGTCGACACCCTCGAGCCCGCGCAGCGCGCGACGGTGCGCCTGCTCGACACGACGAGCGTCAAAGGACGGCCCGAGTGGGTCGAGATCTATCGCGTGATCACCGACCGCGATGACGTCACGACCGTCGTGCAGTCGAGCGCGAGGCCTG
This sequence comes from Betaproteobacteria bacterium, assembly GCA_028292065.1. Classification (GTDB taxonomy): domain Bacteria; phylum Pseudomonadota; class Gammaproteobacteria; order Burkholderiales; family SG8-41; genus JAQGMV01. The sequence continues at coordinate 11,957 of JAQGNC010000125.1, read as the reverse complement.
CCGCAGGTCCCGCGGCGCTCGTGCTGACTTACAAAGGCAGGATCCTGCGCCTCGCAGCCTCCAGCGGCCCGGTGCTGATCGGGCGCGACTCGACCTGCGGGCTCGTGATCGCGAGCGCGTGGGCCTCGCGCCGGCACGCGACGATCGACATCCAGCGCGACCGCTTCGTGCTCACCGATCACAGCAGCAACGGCACTTTCGTCGTCGACGAGGACGGCACCGAGCAGCACCTCAAACGCGAAGCCCATCTCCTGGCGAGCCATGGCCTGATTTCGGTCGGCATCGGCTCGCAAGGCAATCCGCGCGACGTCGTGCGTTACCGCTGCGAAGCGGTCGCGTCGAGCTCGCGTGGACGCGCACGAGGCGCCGGCTCTACCGCCATCCAATCCGAAGTGACGGTCGTCTCCGGACCGGACGCGCCCGTGACCGTTTTCAAGACTCATGCCCGCACCGAACACCGAATCGCCGCCATTGCCGGTTAATCACTACTCAAGGAGCTCACCATGAAAAAGAACCACACCGTAGCTTTCGCCGCCCTCGCCATTGCCGTGTCTTCCGCGTCTGCATTCGCGGGCGAGCGCGAGACCCTGATGGTCGGCCGCGCCGCCACCCAGGCCTCGCAGGTCGAGGAGTTCCTGTTCCCTGAAGCGGCGTGCGAGAACACCCAGTACATGTGCATGGCCGTGCGCCCGAGCGGCGAGCGCTCGATCGGCATGGACATCAAGTTCGCGACCGGTTCGTCGGACCTGACGGCTGACGCCAAGGCGCAGCTCGATGGCCTGGGCAAGGCGCTCGCCGCGCGCAACGGCAAGCTCGGCCAGAAAGAGATCGTGATCGAAGGTCATGCCGATCCGCGCGGCTCGGATACGCTCAACCAGGCGCTTTCGGCGCGGCGTGCGGAAGCGGTCGTCAAACACCTCGTGGCGGCTTACGGCGTCGACGGCAAGGCGCTCGCGCCGGTCGGCCGCGGCACCGCGGACCTGAAAGACCCGAAAAATCCGGACGCAGCCGTGAACCGCCGCGTCGAGCTCGTGCGCAAGCCGATCTAGAACGCAGCACGCCCTGGTTCAAACCGGGGTCTGACCCCAAGAAGCCGGGGTCAGACCCCGGTTTTGCTAGGTTTTGTTTCATGGGGTCTGTCCCTGGTTTTAAAAGGGGGCAAAGCAAAACGGCCGGCGCCACCGCTGGCCGTTTTTCTTTTGCGTTATCCTGCACGACATGAAAATCGCAACGTGGAACGTCAACGGGATACGCGCGCGGCAGGCGCAGCTGTGCGAGTGGCTCGAGCGCGACCGGCCCGACGTGGTGTGCCTGCAGGAGCTCAAAGCGTCTCCGGAGCAGATCCCCGAGCCGTGCAAGCTCGCCGACTACCACGCGTACTGGCACGGCGGCGCCAAGGCGTATTCGGGCGTTTCGCTGCACATCAGGAAAGACCTCTTCGATGCCGCCCCGGCGTTCAGCCATCCCGATTTCGACATGGAGTCGCGCATCGTGCAGGCTGCGTGCGGCAACCGCGTCTTCGCGTCGGTCTACGTGCCCAACGGCGGCAAGGATTACCAGGCGAAAATCGACTTCATGAAGCGCCTCGCGCAGTGGGCGAAGCAGCTGCATGGGGAAGGGCGGGAAGTCGTCCTCTGCGGGGACATCAACATCACGCGCACCGAGATGGACGTGCATCCGCGCGAGCGCAAGCCCGGCATCATCGGCCAGCGCCCAGAAGAACGCGCGCTCTTCGAGGATCTCCTCGGCGGGCAGCTCGTCGACGTAGCGCGGACTCTGGAGCCCGACAACGCCGAGCTCTACACATGGTGGGCGCCGTGGCGCAACATGCGTGCGCGCAACATCGGCTGGCGCCTCGATTACGTTCTCGCGTCCCCGTCGCTCGCGGCGCGCGCTACCGCGTGCACCATCCTGCGCGAGGTCGGCACCAGCGATCACGGGCCGGTCGTCGCGACTTTCGCCTGACGCGCGTGCAGCGCGACACGGATTTGCCGTTGTCCGTCTAAAGCCCGCCGCTGTACAGCCGATATTTGTCGGGTGCGGGTCTGCAGGCCGCGTGGAGCACACGCCCCCGGACCGATAATTTCAACATCCTTGGGGGGCTCGTGGATAAATTCCGCCTGGTTACACGCAGTGATTTCGATGGTCTGGTATGCGCGGTGCTGTTGAAGCACCTCAACATGATCGACGAGATCAAGTTCGTCCATCCGAAGGACATGCAGGACGGCAAGGTCGACATCGGTCCTCGCGACATCACCACGAACCTGCCGTACGTGCCGGGCGCGCACCTGATTTTCGATCACCACTCGTCGGAGACCGTTCGCAACACCGGCGTCACCTCGAACTACGTCATCGACCCGCACGCCGCTTCGGCCGCGCGCGTGGTGTACGAGCATTACGGCGCGCACCGGGCTTTCCCGCAAACGTGGGACGACATGATGGCGGCGGTCGACAAGGCCGACTCGGCGCGGTTCTCGCGCGACGAGATCCTGCACCCGACAGGCTGGGTGCTGCTGAACTACCTCATGGATTCGCGCACCGGTCTCGGCCGCTTTCGCAACTACAGGATCTCGAACTACCAGCTCATGATGGAGCTCATCGACTGCTGCAGGACCCAGCCGATCGACGAGATCATGCAGCTTCCCGACGTCAAGGAGCGCTTCGAGATGTATTTCGAGCACCAGGACAAGTTCAGGTCGCAGCTCCAGCGCTGCTCGAAAGTGCACGGCAACCTCGTCATTCTCGACCTGCGCGACGAAGAGGTGATCTACGCCGGCAACCGCTTCATGATTTACGCGCTCTTCCCGCAGACCAACATCTCGATCCACGTGCTGTGGGGCCTCAAGCAGCAGAACACCGTCTTCGCGACCGGCAAGTCGATCCTCAACCGCACCTCGAACACCAACATCGGCGAGCTCATGCTCGAGTACGGCGGTGGGGGTCACGAGAACGCAGGCACGTGCCAGGTCTCGAACGAGGAAGCCGCGGCGGTGCTGCTGGAGCTGACGTCGAGGATTAATACAGACGGCTGACGCCGCCTGCCGCGGTGATGGAGCCGCGCGGATCAATCGGCCCTGATGCCGGCGTCTTTCGCGAGCTTCGAGTACTTCGCCGCTTCGGCCTTGATGTATGCGGTGAATGCGTCGGGGGTAGGGCTCGCCGCGAGCTCTATCGCCTGGTCGTCGAAGCGCTTGCGCACGTCTGCGAGCTTCACCGCGCGCGCGACCTCGGTGTGGATGCGGGCGAGTATCGCGGGCGGCGTGCCGGCCGGCGCCATGAGCCCGTTGAAAGTGACGTCTTCGAAACCTCTCACACCCGCTTCGTCGATCGTCGGGATTTGCGGGAAGAGCGCAGCGCGGGTGAGCGTGGTGACACCGAGCGGGCGCAGCTTGGATGCCCTGATGTGAGGGGTCGACGTGCTGAGCTGGTCGAACATCACCATCACCTGCCCGCCGATGAGATCGACGAGCGACTGCGCGTTGCCTTTGTAGGGCACGTGCAGCATCCGGATGCCGGCCTGGCGCGAGAACATCTCGGCGGCGATGTGCCCGGTCGATCCGGTTCCCGACGACGCATACGAGAGCTCGCCCGGGCGCTGCTTCGCGAGCGCGATCAACGCCTGCACCGAGCGCACCGGCAGGTTGGGATTGACGACGAGGACCATCGGTATGCGAGCGGTCTGGCTGATGCCGACGAAGTCCTTCACCGGGTCGTAGCCGGGATTGGCGACGATGCCGGGCGCCGACGCGAAAGTGTTGGCGATCGCGAGCAGGGTGTAACCGTCCGGCGGGGATTTCGCGACGAGCTGGGTGCCGACCAGGCTGCTCGCGCTCGGACGGTTGTCGACGATCACCGTATGCCCGAAGCTTTCGGCGAACTTCTGCGCGAGCGTGCGCGCGACGATGTCGACGTTACCGCCCGCAGCGACGGGCACGACGATGCGCACCGGCTTTGATGGGTATTGCACTGCGGGAACCTGCGCGTGCGCACTGTGCGCTGTCGCGAAAAGCAGACAGGCGGCCGCGAGTAAGTAGTGTTTCATGCGCGCTCCATTAAAACAAAAGCAGGAAAGAAGGACGCGAAGGAGAAGGCGAGGACGCAAAGTCGAGACGTGGACATCGGCATTTACGTGTTCCTTTGCGTCCTCGCCTCCTGCCGTTCGCTGTCGTCGGCACACCAGTTGCAACGGGATAGGCATGTCCGACGCATGGACTACCACTTGAGGAGATCATCATGTTGCACTACGCACTCGTGTTCTTCGTGATCGCGCTGGTTGCGGCCCTGTTCGGGTTCGGCGGCCTCGCGGCCGGCGCGGCCGGTATCGCGAAAGTTCTGTTCTTCATCTTCCTCGTGCTGTTCGTCGTGTCGCTGCTCGGCGGCATGAGAGGTCGAGGACGGTAGAGAACGCGACCGGGAATTCAGTCCCGGTCGTGAACGCAATCCCATGGGGGACAGGCTCCGTTTTTCATTTCTGAAAACGGGTCCAGTCCCCTACTTGCATCTGTCATGTTTGCGGTGCAGGCGCCAGGAGAAGGACCAGCGCGTCGACGGCCTTCACACCCTGACCCGCGGCCAACACCATCAGGGGGTTCACTTCAAGCTCTGCGATCTCGCCTTCGAGCTGCACCGCCATGTGCGACATCCTCACCAGGGTGTCGGCAAGCGCATCGATATCCGCGGCGGGCTTGCCGCGGAAGCCGCGCAGCAGCTTCGATCCTCTGGTCTCGTCTATCATCTGCAGCGCGACGCCGCGGCTCACCGGGCACTGGCGGCTCGCCACGTCGCCGAACACTTCGACCATGACCCCGCCGCTGCCGAAGACGAGCATCGGTCCGAGCTGCGCGTCGTACTTGATGCCGACGATCACTTCTACCCCTCCGGCGACCATCTCCTGCACCGACACCGCTTTGATCGACGCGCGCGGCACGTAGCGCGCCGCGTTGGCGACGATCTCCTCGAAAGCCGCGCGCACGTCATCGTCGCTCGTGAGGCCGAGCTTCACGACACCTGCTTCGGTCTTGTGCAGGATATCGGGGGAGTCGACCTTGAGCGCGACCGGGTAGCCGATGCGCCGGGCGGCCTCGATCGCGGCGTCCTGCGTGTGCGCATGGATTTCGCGTGCCGCGGGCACTCCCCACGCGCCGATCAGGCGCTTGCTTTCGCTTTCCGAGAGCGACGAGCGGCCGGCAGCGCGCAGCCCATCGAGCGCTACACGCTGCGCCGGGGTGATCGCAGGCGTTTCCTCACGCTCGCCCGACGCGCGCGCGGCTAGCCATGCGTGATAGTCGAGCAGGTTTTTCAATCCGGTGGCGAGCTTGTCCGGCGAATAGAAGATCGGAATGTTCGCGTGCTTGAGCTTTTCGAGTGCCTTGTCGTTGCGGCTTGCGGTGAAGAAGAAAGCCACGTTCTTGTCGGTGCGGTCGCGCAGCGCGATCACCTGATCGGGCTGGTTGCCCGCGCCCGCGCTCGCCACGACCAGCGTGCCCACTTCGGGCTCTTCGATCATGTGATCCATGATCTGCGCGAACTCTTCCTTACGTGCGAAACCGGTGACGTCGGCCGGATTCGCGGCCCAGCCGAAGTCCTTGAGGATGCCGTTGATGCCGTCGCGCGCACGCCCGGTGAGCGCAGGCAGCTCGAGCCCGGCGAGCCCGAGCATGTCCGCGGTGAGCGAGCTGATCCCGCCCGAGTGGGAGACGACCGCGACCCCGCGCTTTTTCGGTTTGCGCGAGTGGGCGAGCAGCTGGCTGACTTCGAGCAGCTCGTCGTAGTCCTGCACGCGGATGACACCGTACTGTTTGAACACCGCGTCATAGAGCTCGTCGGCGCCGGTGAGCGCCGCGGTGTGCGAGCGCGCCGCCTGTGCCCCGGATTCGGAGCGCCCGATCTTGATCAACACGATCGGTTTCGCGCGCTCGGCTGCAAGCTTTGCGACAGAAATGAACTTGCGCACGTCCTTGAAGCCTTCGACGAAGCCGGCGATGACTCGCGTGCCGGGATCGTCGACCAGGTAACGCGCGAAGTCGGAGAAATCGAGATCGGCTTCGTTACCGGTGGAGATGATGTGGGAGAGGCCGATTCCCGAATCGACGGCCCGCAGCAGGAACGGGCCGAAAGCGGTCGCGCCGCTCTGGCACACCAGCGCGATGTGGCCGGTGAGCCCGCCGAGCGTGCGCGAGGAGGCGGTCGCCCAGATGTCATCGCGCACGTTCGCGAGGCCGAGGCAGTTCGGGCCCGCGACGCGCAGCCCCGATTCGCGCGCGTAGACACCCAGCTCGCGCTGCAGGTCTGCGCCCGCTTCGGTGCCGCGCTCGGCGAAACCGGCGGAGATGACGAGTGCGGCTCGCACGCCTTTGTCATGCCCTTGCTTCAGCACGTCGAGCACCTGGTGGTAAGGCACCACGATGCCCATCAGGTCGGGCGCTTCGGGCAGCTCGGCGATGCTGCGGTACGCTTTCACCCCTGCGATCTCGTCGTAGTTGGGGTTGACCGGATAGATGCGCACGCGGTCCTTCGAGCGCAGCACAGCGTTCAGCAGACGGCCGCCATAGCCGCCTTTGGCCGACGCGCCGACGACCGCGATCGAGCGCGGGTTGAGCATCCTGTCGATCGACTGCAACTGCCCGGCGGTCCACATGAAAAATCTTCCCGATGTTTTTGCGCGTGAATTATACGATGCGTAGCGCTGGAGCCCGGTCGCCGTCATGGATGGCCGGCTTCAGCGCGCAGAGCGCCGATGCATTGGACATAAACCTTCGTATCGTTTTGTGCTCTCTTCGTGCTTTTCGCACGAACGCGATATGCGGCCGCAGCGCGTTAGTAATATCATCGCGCGAAACTTGGAGACGACATGGATCAGGCGGCGCTGGAGGACCTGAGTTGGGCGCGTGAGTTGGATCCGCATTACGCGCGGCTGTTGCACGACTTCACTCACGGCGGCATGTTCGGGCGCGGCATACTCGACGAGCGCACGCGTGGACTCGTTGTCGTCGGCGCGTTCGTCGCCATGGACGAGATGGAGGAGCTCGGCGCGCACATCCGCTCTGCGCTGGAGCATGGGGCGACGCCGCGCGAAGTGCTCGAAGTGATCCTCCAGACGACGGTCAACTTCGGCTATGCCAAAGCCAAGCGCGGCGCGCGCGAGTTCAAGCGCGTCGTGACCGAGCTCGGCCGCATGGATGAGATCACGAGCACGCAGCTTCCGCCCGACGGTCCCGAGCGGTTCCTCGAGCGCGAGCGGGCAGAGTGGCAGACGCCCGCGGAGCACGTGCCGCGGCGCGAGGCGCTGCTCGCCAAATACGGCTGGCGCAGCCTGAGCCCGGGCCTGCGGCTGCAGCCCACTCATCAACTGCAGAGCGTGGCGCGCCTGGATCGCGTCGACCAGCATTTCACCAAGCTGTGGCTCGACTACATCCACGCCGGCATGTACTCGCGCGGGGTGCTCGACGATCGCACGCGCATCCTGTGCATCATCGGCGAGCTGTTCGTCGTGGGCGAGTTCCACCAGGCGGAGAACCACATACGCAACGCCCTGCAGCACGGCGCGTCGGGGCGCGAGGTCCTCGAAGTCATACTGCAATCGACGATTTACGCGGGGATGCTGCGTTTCGTGCGATTCGTGACCATCCTCGAGCACGCCCTCGAAGAGCGCGGGCGCCTGCACGAGATCACCGGGACCCAGCTTCCGCTGCCGGCCTGAACAACGCTGAAATCGGGGACGGTCCCCGCTTACTGCGGATAACCTTCGGCCGCCGACCCTGATTTCGGGTAAAAGAATCGGAGACGGTCCGCGATTCCAGGGAGGAGGAGGATGACGAACAAAAACGCCGATCTCGACATCGTCGAGATCAAGGCCTACCCCACGTCGTTTCCGGTCAAGCCGGAGGACAGCATCAGCCTCGGCGTCGGCCGGGTGGTGAAGCGCGACGCGGTGATCGTGAAGGTGACGACCGCAGGCGGTGTCATCGGTTATGGCGAGTCGCATCACGGGCGCGCGCCCGGTGCGGTCGCGCACCTGATCAACACGACGCTGCGCCAGCTCGTGATGGGCCGCAGCGCCGCCGACGTGACCGGCGTGTGGAACGTCATCTACCAGAAGCAGCTCGCGAGCCACGGCATGGGCGCGGGCACGTGCCTCGCGATGAGCGGCATCGACATGGCGCTGTGGGACATCCGCGGCAAAGCCGTGGGCTGGCCGCTGTACAAGCTGCTCGGCGGCAGCGCGCGGCGCATTCCCGCGTATGCCGGCGGCGTCTCGCTCGGTTACCAGGACCCGGCAGCGCTGGTGCAGGAAGCGGCGCCGCACATCGAGGCGGGTTACAAAGCGGTCAAGCTGCGCGTCGGCGACACGCCGCGCCGCGACCTCGAGCGTATCCGCGCGATACGCAAGGCCTACGGCGACGAGTTCGTCATCCTGACCGACGCCAACATCGGCTACAGCGTCGAGGACGCGAGGGCGGCGCTGCCGGCAATGGAGGAGCTCGGCGTCGGCTGGCTCGAAGAGCCTTTCCCGCCGCACGACTATCGCAGCTACGAGCTCGCGGCGGGCTACAGCCGGGTTCCGCTCGCGGCCGGCGAGAACCACTACACCCGTTACGAGTTCAACCGCCTGCTCGAAGACGGCTCGATCACGATCGTGCAGCCGGATCTCTCGAAGACCGGCGGCATCACCGAAGCGCTGCGCATCGCCGCGATGGCTTCGGCGTACAAGCTCAGGATCAATCCGCATTCCTCGATGACGGGCCTCAACATGGCCGCGTCGATCCACTTTCTCGCGGCGATCGACAACGGCGATTATTTCGAAGGCGACGTCTCGCGCAACAACCATTTCCGGGATGCGCTGACGAGCACGCCTTACGTCGTCGGGAAGGATGGGTGTGTTGCACCGCTCGAAGCGCCGGGAATTGGGGTCGAGCTCGACGAAGAGTTCCTGTCGAAGCACCCCGTCATAGAAGGCCCGAGCTATGTCTGAGCAGTGAAAACCCACCCCCACCCCCACCCTAACCCTCCCCCTGAAGGGGAGGGGACTACAGGCGCATCGCGCCTGCAAAAACTCTCCTTCCCCCTCAGGGGGAAGGTCGGGATGGGGGTGGGTTGAAGGAAGGGAGGTTACGGAGGGAAACCTTGGTTTCCCTCTGTTCGTTCACCGCCCGCTGGGTCCCGGCGGGACCTTCAGGGGGAAGGTCGGGATGGGGGTGGTCTTAGCAGGACACGGAAGCCGCCGAACTGTTGCAAGTTCGCCAAAGGAGCTGCCGATGATCGCAATCAAGCGCTGCATCCTGATCACCTCCGCACTGCTCGTGAGTGCGCACGCGATCGCACAGGCTCCGTTCCCCGGCGCCAAACCCATCCGCATCATCGTTCCTTTCCCGCCGGGGGCGTTCAACGACACGCTCGGGCGCACCATCGCGCAGAAATTCGTCGAGACCGGTTTCAGCCAGGCGATCGTCGACAACCGGCCCGGCGCGGGTAGCACGATAGGGACGGAACTCGCGGCGAAGTCGCCGCCGGACGGCTATACGCTCCTGGTCGTCGCATTCCCGTTCGCGATCAATGCGACGCTCTATACGAAGCTCGCCTACAACACCGAGCGCGACTTCGTCCCGGTGATCCACGCGGGCGCGACCCCGAACCTGCTCGTGTCGCATCTGTCGGTGCCGGTGAAATCGGTCAGGGACGTCGTCGCGCTGGCGAAGGCGCGGCCGGGGCAGCTCAATTACGCGTCGACCGGAAGCGGCTCGTCGAATCACATCTCGATGGAGCTTTTCAAGATGATGACGGGGACCGACATCGTCCACGTGCCGTATAAAGGCAGCGCCCCGGCAGTGAGCGACATGCTCGGCGGTCACATCATGATGATGTTCGACAACACGCCGAACGTGTTGCCGCACGTCAAGGCAGGCAAGCTGAGGGGGATCGCGGTCACGAGCCTCAAACGTTCGGCGCTCGCGCCGGAGATTCCGACCGTCGACGAATCAGGAGTGCCTGGTTACGAGGTCAACGTGTGGTTCGGCGTGGTCGGGCCCGCGGGAATCCCGCGCGAAGTGCTCGCGCGCCTGAACGCCGAAATCAACCGGATCCTGCAGATGCCCGACGTTCGCGAGCGTTTCCTCAACGGCGGCGTCGAGCCGGTCGGCGGTGCGCCGGAGAAATTCGGCGAGCACCTGCGCGCCGAGATCGCGAAGTGGGGAAAGGTGGTCAAGGCGTCGGGGGCGCGGGTCGACTAGCGGACGCTTCGGGATTGCGTCGTCGCGCCGCTTTCCCGAAAGCCGGTTTTTTTGCGCTTTCCTGCTCTTTTGCGCGGCGACCCTCTGTATCGCGCGCCGGCCGTCCGCATCTGCGAGAGGTCGCAGTCCTTTCGGAGGCCGTCATGACCGCATTCTTCCGCTCGATTCTCGCGTGCCTCATTGTCGCGGTCGCAGCGAGCCCGGCGCCGCTGCGCGCGGCGGCGACGGCCGACGTGATCGAGAAGTCCGGCCCGATCGTCTATGTCACCGGCGGCGTCGGCGAAGAGGAGCGCGCCGCGCTGAAGAAGATCGAGAAACAGTTCAACCTGAAGCTCATCTTCACGCTGAAGGAAGGCGCGTTCATCGCGGACGTCCAGGTTGCGATCAGCACGCCGAAAGGCAAGCCGATCCTGGCCGATCAGGCGCAGGGCCCGATATTCATGGCGAGGCTGCCCGCCGGCACGTACGTCGTCGAAGCGACCTTCGAAGGCAGCGCCCAGCAACGCAAAACCACGGTCGGTAAAGGGCTGCAGACGCTGACTTTCGCGTGGCCGGGTAAGCCCGGCGTCGACACGCCGATACGTTAAGCGCTCACGCGCATCACCGGAGGCGGCATGTACAAGCGGATACTCGTACCGGTAGACGGCAGCCCCACTTCGCAGCTCGGGCTGCAGCACGCGGTGGGCCCGGCGAAACCGCTGGGCGCCCGACTGCGGCTGCTCAACGTGGTCGACGAGCTCTCGGTGATGCCCGCGGTCGACGCCTACCCGGTGGTCGACCTCACCGCGATGATCGCGGCGCTCAAGGAGGGCGGCCAGAAGGTGCTCGACGAAGCCGCCGGGATCGCGGCGCGCGCCGGCGTCGAAGTCGAGGAGGCGCTCATGGAGACGCACGGGCACCACGTCTCGGATGTCGTCGTGCGGGAAGCGAAAGAGTGGGGGGCGGACGTGATCTGCATGGGCACGCACGGCCGGCGCGGGGTGTCGAAGCTGCTGCTCGGCAGCGACGCCGAGCGGGTGCTGCACGAAGCGACGACGCCGGTGCTCCTGGTTCGCGCTACGGGTCCCGCGGCAATACCCGCACGATAGCGGGTTCGCGGACGCCGATATTGAAGAGCACGATGCGCCGGCCGAGCAGCACCACGCTGCCGTCGCGCCGGTTGTCGCCGGTGTCGCTGTATTCGAAATCATAGGTGCGCTGCAGCTTCAGATGCCCGTCGGCGTCGCGGCCGAGCTTGACGCTCGCGATCGCGACGGTATCGTCGAGCAGCATGAGCCCTTCCGACTCGCATGCCGCCCGCGCAGCCTTCACCGCGGCTTCGCGCACCTTGAGGCTGTCGAGCCACAGCCACGCGACTGCGGCGAGCAGGACGACCAGGATCAGTTCAAGGCTGGGCATCAATGAGGACGCGGCAGGTCGCGATCGGTTCTGCAGGGGATAGCGCGCACGAGCAACGCCGGATTCAAACCCACCCCCACCCTGACCCTCCCCCTGAAGGGGAGGGGACTACAGGCGCGGCGCGCCTGCAAAAACTCTCCTTCCCCCTCAGGGGGAAGGTTGGGATGGGGGTGGGTTTGAAGGAAAGGAGGTTACGGAGGGAAACCCTGGTTTCCCTCTGTTCGTTCACCGCCCATTGGGTCCCGACGGGACCCTCAGGGGGAAGGTTGGGATGGGGGTGGGTTTGAACGCCGCGTGCGAACGCCTCCAGGTAAGTGTTCAACGCGTTACGAA
>JAQGNC010000096.1 GCA_028292065.1 Betaproteobacteria bacterium | reverse complement strand
GACGTGATTCCCGCCAGACGCGCGCCGGGACACGCGTTCAGCACTTCGAGGTGCTTGACCGCGATCCTGCCGGCGCCGATGACGCCGATGCGGACCTCGTCGGGCGCTGAGCTCATGTGATCGGCACGTCGAAATCGAGGTCGTCGCCGGTGAGCGGCAGGTCCACGCGCGCGAGGCGGCGTTGCGACGACAGGTGAAACGCCATGACGGTGTCGACCGCCGCGATACCCGCATCGGCGGTCTTCTCGCGGTGCAAACCGACCAGGTCCCGCAGGCACGCCGCGGTCGCCTCGACGACGTCCATCGGCTCGCCCTGGTCGAACGCGACAAGCTCGGGCTCGACGAAACGGGTCTTGGGCAGGTGGCGCTGGTCGGCGGGACGCGAGTAGATCGTGATGCGCCCGCGAGCGGGCGGCGACCAGCCGTCGAACTCGATGTAGCCGTCGGTGCCTGCGAAGTGCATCGTCGGCGCGATCGCGACTGCGCTCGACAGCTGGAAGCACGCGGTCATCCCGTTCGCGTAGCCGACCATGCCGCGTCCGCCGGGGTCGCGAAACTGTGCGCCGCGCACGTTCGGTGCGGTATCGGCGTCGACCTCGCCCACGACCCACGTTGCGCGCGTGTCGGCGAGCCACGCGACGAAATCGAAATAGTGAGTGCCGATGCAGCCGAGGCCGCCTGCGCCCACCGACACGTTGACGTGGCGCAGCTCGCCGATCGCGCCTTCGGCGAGCACGCGCTTGAAGCGTATGAACCGGTCGGCGAACCGCCGCGACATGTTGACCGCGAGGCGCGTTCCGGCGGCTTCGCAAAGCGTCGCCATCTCGCGCGCCTTGCGACCGCTGGTGGACATCGGTTTTTCGCACAGCACGTGGCGAACCCCGGCTGCGGCCGCGGCCGCAGCGATCTCGTAGTGGCTCGGTCCGTTGGTCGCGATCGTGACCACGTCGAGCGCGCTTTCGCGCGTGAGCAATTCACGCCAGTCGGTGTAGCGCCGTGCCCCGTCCCCGGCCGCGTCGAGCGCAGACAGATGGGTGTCGCACACCGCCGCCACGTCGATCGCCGCTTTGGCGAGGGCTGCGACGTGCCTGCGGCCCATCCCGCCCATTCCGATGACCGCGGCCTTGAGCGCCGGGGGGGCTCCAGCGCTCACGGACGCGACGCGATGCCCGCAGGCGAACGGCTCGAGCGCGTCATAGCTCGATCGGCTCGCTCGCGAGCAGGCGTGCAAGCTGCTCGCGCGTCATCCACTGCGCATTGGTGTCGCTCGAGTACGCGAAGTCCTGCGCGACTGCGCGCGCACCGGTGTGCTCGCCGTAATGGCGCTTGTCCCACCAGTCGACGCCCGGCTGGATCGCGTAATAGGTGTCGAGCTCGACCGTGTTGATCGCATCGTCCTGGGTCACCATGATCTCGTGCAGCTTTTCGCCGGGACGGATGCCGATGATCTCGGTCCTGCACTCCGGCGCCACGACCTGCGCGACGTCGGTGACTTTCATGCTGGGGATCTTGGGAACGAAGATCTCGCCGCCGTGCATGCGCTGCAAACTGTCCAGCACGAACTGGACCCCTTCGCCAAGCGTGATCCAGAAGCGCGTCATGCGAGGATCGGTGATCGGCAGCACGCCGCTCGCGCGCCGCTGCATGAAAAAAGGGATCACGCTCCCGCGCGAGCCGATCACGTTGCCGTAACGCACGACCGAAAAGCGCGTGCGATGCCGTCCGGACAGCGCGTTGGCCGCGATGAAAAGCTTGTCGGAGCACAGCTTGGTCGCCCCGTAAAGATTCAGCGGGTTGGCGGCCTTGTCGGTCGAGAGCGCGACCACGTGCTGCACTTCCTGGTCGATGCACACGTTGATGACGTTCTCGGCGCCGAAGATGTTGGTCTTGATCGCTTCCATCGGGTTGTACTCGGACGCGGGGACCTGCTTCATCGCCGCGGCGTGCACGACCACGTCGATCCCGTCGAAAGCGCGGTAGAGGCGTTCCTTGTCGCGCACGTCCCCGAGGAAGTACCGCAGGTTCGGCGCCGAGAGCTGCTGCTGCATCTCGAACTGCTTCAGCTCGTCCCGGCTGAAGACGATGAGGCGCTTCGGGCTGTGCTCGTCGAGCACCGTTTTGATGAAGCGCTTGCCGAAGGAGCCGGTCCCGCCGGTCACCAGAACTGATTTTCCGTCCAGAAACGACATCGTTTAACCAGTGATCGCTGCGCGCAGCTCTTCGCGCCTGCCCGCGCGGTGCTGCTGCTGGAGTAGAGAAAGAAAGTCCGCGACGCTGCCGAATGCGGTGCCGAGGCGTGCCCGCGCCTTCGAGTTGTCCAGGGACATGTCAGGGGGGCGCGCGGCGGATAGTCTGGCAGCCGCGATTTTACCATGCAGCAACAGGGCGCCGGAAAAACCGCAGGTGTCCGCGAGCTTCGCGCCGAAGGCGTATTTCGACACCCTTTCGTCGCCGACGACGTTGTAGATGCCGCTCGCGCCGGTGTCGACGAGCGCGTGGCACGCGTGCGCGAGAGTGTCGGCGTGGATCGGCGTGAACCACGCGTCGTCGAACAGGGTGAGCTCGCGGCCTTCATCGAGGCCGTAGTACAGCCAGTCGCTGAACGACTGGCGGTGCGCGTGGCCCCAGCCAAAGAAGTTGGTGCGCACGATGAGCGCGTCCGGATGCACTTGCGCCACCCACTGCTCGGCGAGCAGCTTGCTGCGCGCATACGCGTTGAGCGGCTCGGGCTGAGCAGCCTCCGTGTAAAAGGCTCGCGTGCCGGCGAACAGGTGATCGGTCGAGATGTGAACGAGGCGCGCGCCCGCTGCAGCCGCGGCAAGTGCTACGTTGCGCGCGAGCGCGGCGTTGACGTGCGTCGAGCGCTCGGGATCGCGCTCGCACTCGTCGACACTCGTGAGCCCCGCGGTGTGGATGACGAGATCGGGCGCGAGGCGCTGCAGCGCGGAGGTCAGCGTGTCGAGCGGCTCGAGCGCGAGCTCGACCGAGCGCGTGCCGGCGAGGTCTGCGCGCCGGCGGTGGGTGGCGAGGAGCACTTCGTGGCTGTCGCGGATCGCACACGCCCAGTTGAGCGCGAGCAGCCCGCTGCCGCCGGTGAGGAGCACTCTCACGAGACCTTCCCGAAGATTTCGGCGAGGCAGCGGTCGAGCTGCATCTCCCACGAGGGAAGCGATATCCCGAAAGTCGCTTCGAGCTTAGCCACGTCGAGCACGCAGTTCAGCGGCCGCTGCGCAGGCGCGGGCAGATCGGCGGTGCGCACGCGATGAAGCGAGACCGGCGGCCCGCCGCGTTTCTCGAGGATGCGCGCGGCGAGATCGTAGCGGCTCACGCTGTCCGCCGCGGTGAAGTGATACACGCCGGGCGCGGCCCTGGCGCGCTCGCTATCCGCGAGCAGTTCGCACGTCGCCTCGGCGATCGCCAGCGCCCACGTCGGCGAGCCGAGCTGGTCGTCGACCACCCGCAGCTCGCCGTGCTCGTCGGCGCGCTTGAGAATCGCGCGCACGAAATTGCGGCCGCGCGAGTCGTACACCCAGCTCAGCCGCAGGATGACCCAGGCGCCACCCGCCGCTTCGATCGCCTGTTCGCCTTGCAGCTTCGAAGCGCCGTACACGCCGAGGGGGTTCGTCGCGTCGGTCTCGGCGTAAGCGCCGGTCTTCGCGCCGTCGAAGACATAGTCGGTCGAGTAATGCACGAGCAGGGCGCCGATGCGCCGCGCCTCCTCGGCGATGACGCCGGGAGCGTGCGCGTTCACCGCGTGCGCGAGCTGAGGCTCGCTTTCGGCGCGGTCGACGTCGGTGTATGCCGCCGCGTTGACGATGACGTCGGGGCGGATCGAGCGGATCGCGTCGCGGATCGTGTCGGGCTGCGCGAGGTCGATCGTCTCTCGTCCCGCCGCGATCGTTTCTCCCAGCGCAGGCAGCACCTGCGACAGGCGGGCGCCGACCTGTCCGGTGGCGCCGGTGACCAGGATCTTCACGCGATAGGCTCGGCGTCGCGAAAGCGCGGGGCGCGCGCGTCTTTGGCCGAAAGCACCGGCGTGCCGGCCGACGGCCAGTCGATCGCGAGCTCCGGATCGTCCCATCGCACCGAGCGCTCGAGCTCGGGCGCCCAGTATTCGGTGGTCTTGTAGAAAACGCCCGCGGTCTGCGACAGCACGAGAAAACCGTGCGCGTATCCCGGCGGTATCCACAGCATGCGTCCGCTCGCGGCCGACAGGCGCTCCCCGTGCCACCGGCCGCGGGTGGGTGATGACGCGCGCACGTCGACCATCACGTCGTAGATTTCCCCGCTCAGCACGCGCACGAGCTTGCCCTGCGGCCGCTCGACCTGGTAGTGCAGGCCGCGCACGACGTTCTTCAGCGATTCCGAGTAGTTGTCCTGCACGAACGTCGCGCTGATGCCGGTCGCCTGCGCGAAATCGCGCTCGTTGTAGCACTCGAGGAACGACCCGCGGCCGTCGCCGTACACGGGGGTTTCCAGTAGCAGCACGTCCGGCAGCCCGGTCGCACGCGCTTCGATCATCGGCCGATCTTCCTCAGCGGTGTTGGGTTTTGCGTCTACCGGTGTTAACCTCGGCCGCAGTTTGTCAATCATAACATAGACATAGCATCACCTCATGCCTCAGAAACCGCGGCGCATCCTGCTCGTGAAGACGTCTTCACTGGGCGACGTGGTGCACAACCTGCCGGTGGCGAGCGATATCGCGTCGGTGCTGGCCGCGCCCGTCATCGACTGGGTCACCGAAGAGAGCCTGGTCGCGCTGCCGGGGCTGCATCGCGCGGTCGGCCGGGTCATACCGGTCGCGCTGCGGCGCTGGCGAAAAACCTGGTGGCGGCTTGAGACGCGCGACGAGATCCGCAGCTTTCTCGCCGCGGTGCGCGAAGTGGAATACGACGCGGTGATCGACACCCAGGGGCTTTTGAAAAGCGCGATCGTCGCTCGCGCCGCGCACGGCCGGCGCTTTGGGCTCGACTGGCGCAGCTCGCGCGAACCGCTCGCGCCTTTCTACGACGTGGTGCTCAACGTGCCGCGGGACCAGCCGGCGGTCGAGCGCAATCGTGCGCTCGCCGCAGGCGCGCTCGGCTATGCGGCCCCCGCGCTCGTCGATTACGGCATCGCGGCCGAGAAGCACTCGCGCTTCGTCGACGCGCGCTACGCGGTGCTGATCCATTC
>JAQGNC010000222.1 GCA_028292065.1 Betaproteobacteria bacterium | reverse complement strand
GTGAGGTGTGAGGTGTGAGGTGTGAGGTGTGAGGTGTGAGGTGTGAGGTGTGTGAGGCTAGAGGATCGACTCGTTCTTTACGGCTGGCCATAGACCCCTGCCGCCTGGACCACTTTGCGCCACTTGGCCATGTCGGCGAGAAAGTACGCCTTGAACGCCGCCGGGCTGGTGCCTTCGGCCTGGGCACCGAGCGCGTTGAATCGCTCGCGCGTCTCGGCCGTGCTCAGCGTCGCGGTCACGTCGGCAGCGATTTTATCGACTGTTTTGCCCGGTGTGCCGCGCGGCGCGAAAAGGCCGTACCAGACGTTGACCTCGAAACCGGGAAGCCCCGCCTCGGACACTGTCGGCACCTCGGGAAGCTGGCTCGAGCGCTGCAACCCGCTGGTGGCGATCGCCTTGACCTTGCCTGCGCGGATCATCGGCAGGTTGATCGGTATGCCACCGAAATAAAAGCTCAGCTGCCGGTTCATGAGGTCGGTCAACGCCGCGGGACCGCTCTTGTACGGCACGTGCAGCACCTGGACCCCGGCCATCAGCCTGAAAAGCTCGCCCGCGAGATGATCGGAGCTCCCGTTGCCGCCGCCCGAACCGTAGCTCAACTGGCCCGGCTTTGCTTTGGCGAGCGCGATCAGGTCTTTTACGGAACTCACCGGGGAAGCCGGGTGCACGACGAGCGCGTTGTGACGCGATGAGATCTGCGTGACCGGCTCGAGATCGCGCACCGTGTCATAAGGCAGCTTGCGGTAATACGACGCGGCGATGGCCACGCTGCTCGAACCGAAGAGCAGCGTGTAACCATCCGGCGTCGCTTTGGCGACGACGTCCATGCCCAGCGTGCCGCCCGCGCCGCCGCGATTGTCGACGATCACCGGCTGCGCCCACGTCTCGTTGAGCTTCTGCGCAAGCACCCGTGCGACGATGTCGAGGCTGCTCCCTGCGCCGATGTGCACGACGAGCCGCACCGGTTTAACGGGAAATGTCTGGGCGCAAACTACCCCTGCGGTAGCGGTCAGCAGCGCGATCACCGCAACGACGATCGTGCGCCGAATCCTCAGCCGTCCTGCCTCATCCTTCATCCTTCATCCCTCATCCCTCATCCCTCATGCCTCATCCCTCATGCTCATCCCTCATCCCTCATTCCAGCTCAGACGGTTTCACCCTCAGCCACGTCTCGCCGGGCTGGCGCTGCACCAGGACTTCGTCGCGTCCGGGATGAGTGAGGTAGGTCAGGTAGCACCTGTCGCGCACGCCCGAGAGCACGCCGGGACGCAGTATGGCTGCGTTCGTGCCCTGCGTCCTCGCCGAACGCACGAGGACGCCGTTCTGCCCCTGTTCGTCGAGGTATCGCCCGAGACCGTGCGTATACGCGTAGCTGTGGCGGTCGACGAGCTGCGGGAACTGCGACTCCTTGCCTCGCAGGTCCATCATGATCGCATCGCACCGCACGTCGAACACCCGCCGCTCGCCGATGATGGTGCGGTCTTCATCGGCATAGCTGTCCTCGATGAAACGCCGCCAGTGGTGGATCGACTCGTACACCGTCGTCTCCAGCTCGAGCGAGCCGTACCAGACGCCGTAGCGCAGCCCGTCCGAGAAGCGCGTCTGCTGCCAGTGCTGGGGAACGAACGGGTAGGTGATGACGACACCATAATCGAAAGGCCGCGTGATGAGCGGCGCCGCGCTCGCGATGTAGTCCTGCCCTTCCGCCGCGACGGCCGCGTTCCAGTCGGCCGCGTCGTCCGAGAGATCGTCGAATAGCGCCTGCGCCTCCCGGATCGTCTTGATGTTGCGTGCGAGATCGCCGTGATAGTCGACGGCGGTGTCGATCAGCTCTTCGTACATCGACTGCCGCTTGCCGCCTAGCGGCCGCGCTCGAAATCGAGATAGCGCCGGACCGCGAGTATGCCCTCGTAGCCGAAACGCCTGATCACCTCGAGCGGCGCGGCGCCGTCGAAACGCCGGTTGGGCGCGAGTATCCAGCGATACGCGAGGTCGCGGTCGTGCGGAAAGATGATGCGCAGCGATTTGTGGATGCCGAGGAGATGCCCGACGCGCGCGAGCAGATCGGCGCTGTCCGCGAGAGGCTCTCCGCGGCGGTAGCGCGAAAGCGTCGAGCGCGAGGCCGGCGACAGCCCGAGCAGGACCGCCTGGTCGGCAGGCCCGAGGCGCCAGCGGTCGAACAGTGCGACCACCAGCTTCGCCAGGCGCGCCCGAGCCTCGCGCCCCCGGATTTCCGAATAGGGTGCGGGGTCTTCCATTGCGCGTGGCCGATCAGCAGCGATTGGAGTCTCCGTACCAATTGGTACTTAAAATGTATCTATTAGTGCAACGGATGTCAAGGCGAGAAAAGTGCGACCGCCAGAATATCCTCCGCAGGAGCGTCGATCCCTGATTCGCGGTATCGCTCATCTCGCCTTCGGCGAGCGAGCGCGGAGTCATGCACTGCCGGAGCATCGATCGCGAGCGCAGGAGAAGTAATTTCGCCTATGATCGACGCCTCTTCAAGCGAGCGAGGTCATCGATGGCGCAATCAGGACGGTTGGCGGGACACGTGGCGATCGTGACCGCGGCGGGTCAGGGCATCGGCGAGGCGATCGCGAAGACCTTCGCGCGTGAAGGCGCGCGAGTCGCCGTCGTCGACCTTAACCGTGCCGAAGCCGAGCGCGTCGCAGCGGCGATCGGCGCGAGCGCTTTCGCGATCGAAGCCGACGTCACGCGCACGCCGGTCGTAGACGCGATGGTGAAGGCCGTCGTCGAGCGCTGGGGAAGCGTCGACATCCTCGTCAACGCCGCGGGCGGATTTCACCGGCTCGCTCCGATCACCGACATCAGCGACGAGGAATGGGACAAGGTGATCACCGTCAATCTGAAGAGCACTTTCCTGTGCTCGCGCGCGGTCGCCCCTTTGATGATCGAGCGCAAGAAAGGCCGGATCATCAACATCGCTTCGGGATCGGGCATCGCGCCGAACCCGTACGCACCGACCTACCTGCCTTACGGCGCCGCCAAAGCCGGCGTCATCAACTTCACCAAGGTGCTCGGCCGCGACCTCGGCCAGTACGGGATCACGGTCAACGCGATCTCGCCGGGCACCACCGCGACCCCGCGCGTCGTCAAAGTCCGCGACGCCGAGAGCATGAAACGCATCGCCGAGCAGAACCCGATGCGCGCTCTCGTGCAGGTCGAAGACACCGCCGAGGCCGCGCTCTACCTCGCTTCACCCGAGGCGCGTTACGTCACGGGGGTGAACCTCAACGTGAACGCGGGGAATCTGATGTGACGCGATGTCCCCGAAGCTGTCATCGCGAGGAGCCTCGACAGGCGACGTGGCGATCCCGTGGCGCACGGACAATCGTTCGCAACGAGATTGCTTCGTCACGGCGTTCCTCGCAATGACAACGAAGCAGCGGCGGGACCGACCGGCTCACGGCCCGCAGGGCGTCACTTCCTCAAGCTAATCGAACCAACGCCGCTTGTAACTGACCTCCGCCGCATTCGGCCCGGGTCCTGAAGGCTCGAGCCACAGCGCTTTGCCCGGATGCTTCACCGGCTTCCCCTCGAAGCGCTCGCGCAGCCAGTCGCACACGAAAGCGTGGATGTCCGCTTCCCACACCGAGCTTCGCGCTTTCTGCGTCACCGAGCCGTTGTGATGCTGGTCCGGCAGCACCCAGAGCTCGGCGGGGGCTTTCATCTCGTCGAACAACCGATAGACCTCGCTCACCGGCGCGCGCGGGTCGTACTCGCCGGTGACGATGAGCGTCGGCGCGGTCACCTTGTCCATGCGCCCTTCCATCGTCATCGCGCTCACCGCCCGATCGAGCTCTTCTTCGGTGGACGATTGCGTGAGATACGCGAAGAGCTGCTTGTAGCGCGGCGACTCCTCGGTCATCAGGTAGTACTTGTCGACGAATGACGCCCACGGCGCCGCGACCGCCGCGAGGCGGCTGTCCTTTGCCGCGGTGCGCATCGCCCAGTACGAGCCGAAGCTCAGGCCGTAAAGTCCGACCTTCTTCGGATCTACTTCACTGCGCGTAAGCAGGTAGTCGATCGCGGCGATGGCCGCGTCCTCATAGCTGTCGGCGGTCAGGCGTATGCCGCGCAGGTTGCTCTCGCCCTGGCCGGGCCCGTCGAACGAGAACACGTGCATGCCGCGCTGGAGCGCCTGGTTGTAGTACGGATGCGGCCACGCCTCCTTGGTCTGGTCGCAGCCGGGAATGTAGAAGACCAGCGGCTTGGCGCCGTCGCCAGGCGCGAGATGCAGGTTGCCCGACACGACGGTGCCGTTCCACGGGATGTCCACGTGCTCGATGCGGTACGGCGCGTATTCGCGCACCTTGTCGTAGCAGCGGATGACCCCGCCATGCAGGAAGCGCTTTTCGTCGCCCGTCTCGAAGACGACGTGCTGCGCGTCCGCGTACTGCAGCGCGGCCTGGTAGTAGAGCTCCATCGCCGTCTCGCGGTGGCCCGCCTCCGCTTCGGCCTGCGCGAGCTTTTCGCTTTTGCCTGCCGCGAGGCCCATGTGCTTGGCGATCATGTCGTGGCTGCGCACGCTGCGCGGCAGACGCCCCCGGCCGTCCGACTGGAAGTGAAAGACCTTGCCGGTCTCTTTCACCATCCAGTCGAAAAACCACTGCTGGTCGTCGCGCTTCAGGTGCGGCCGGCCCGCCCTCGTGCCTTTCGGGCTCGACATCACGCGCTCCGGCGATCGGGTGGCGCAATACGCGCGAGCCTCATGCGACGCCTTCGACGATGCGCATGTCGCGCTC
>JAQGNC010000001.1 GCA_028292065.1 Betaproteobacteria bacterium | reverse complement strand
GTGCTTCCGGCACGACGCGGTGACCGCAAAGAGGGAAACCAAGGTTTCCCTCCGCGCCTCCTTTCCTTCAAAACCACCCCCACCCTAGCCCTCCCCCTGAAGGGGAGGGGACTACAGGCGCAGCGCGCCTGCAAGACCGTCATTCTCTTTGACGGGCGTACGGTGGCGACGAGGGTGGATCGAAGTGCTCCAGTGCGGCGAAGCGAACGGCAGAGAGCCGAAGGAGGGAGGCTCACGGAGGGAACCTTGGTTCCCTCCGTGTCGTTACCGGACGATATCCCTTTCTAGCCTACGGCTAGAAAGGAATATCGTCATCCATCTCGTCGAACCCGCCGCCTTTGCGTGCGGGCGCTGCCTTGGCGCCACCACCACCACCACCGGCGCTACCAGCACCACCACCACCGCCACCGCTGCTCGCGGCGCTCGGCTCGCGCATCATCGGCTCGCCGCCGCCTCCACGGCCGCCGAGCAGCTGCATGCGATCGGCGACGATCTCGGTGGAATACTTATCGTTGCCTTCCTTGTCCTGCCACTTGCGCGTGCGTATGCGGCCTTCGACATACACCGGTGAGCCTTTCTTGAGGTACTCGCCCGCGATCTCCGCGACCTTGCCGAAGAACGCGACGCGGTGCCACTCGGTGTGCTCCTGTTTCTCGCCGCTCTTGTCCTTCCAGCTGTCGGTCGTGGCGAGGCTGATGTTCGTTACGGCATCGCCGCTCGGCAGGTAGCGGGTCTCCGGGTCTTTACCCAGGTTTCCGATAAGTATGACTTTGTTGACTGAGGCCATGTCAGGTCTCCGCTGTGATCAGTTGAAGGGCATTGTGTTCGTCAAACCTCGTACTGTCCACTTCGAGGTATGCCGTGTTTTCTGCAGTCACGATGCGGGCGTCGCGCACGCCCTGCAAGGCTCGCAAACGCGTTGCGAGCGCTTCGGCTTCGCGTGCATCGAGCCGCGGCAGCGTATAGCTGCGCCTGCTGGGGGAGACCGGAGAGGTCATCCCCATGCACGCCATGAGCCAGATAACGAGCAACCCGGTGTTCGCGATGACAACACCGGTGAGGCCCCATCGTCCGTACGCGTAGCCGCCGAGCACCGCGCCGAAGAAAGTCCCGAAAAACTGCACGCTGCTGTAGACGCCGATCGCCACCCCTTTGCTCGGGGCAGGCGCGAGCTTCGACGTGAGCGTCGGCAGGAACGCTTCGAGCACGTTGAAAGGGGCGAAGAAGAGCAGCAGGAAAATCGACAGCAGCGTGACGCTCTCCGAAAGCCACGGCAGCGCCACATGCGCGAGCACCAGCAGCGCGACCGAGCCGGTGAAGTACAGCTTGAGCCGGCCGGGACGCCCCTGCCCCATCACCGGCGGCACCATCAGCACGAACGAGCCGAGCATCACCGGCAGATACACTTGCCAGTGGTCGCCGACCGGCAGCCCCGCGTCGCGCAGCGAGAACGGAATCGCGATGAAGAGCGCCATCAGCACCGCGTGCAGCGCAAAAACCCCGTAGTTCAAGCGCGCGAGCTGAGGATCGGCGAGCACCGCGAGGAATGCGCGCAGCGGCCCGCCCCGGGCATTGGGCTTGGATTCGACGACATCCGGCACGACGCGCCACACGACGAGCATCGCCAGGATCGCGAACACGCCGGTCATCGCGAATATCCCCGGAACGCCGATGTGGCGGTTCAGCCACGGGCTTACGATGAGCGACACTGCGAAAGCGAGGCCGATCGTGGAACCGATCATCGCCATCGCCTTGGCGCGCTGCTCCTCGCGCGTGAGATCGGCGGCCATCGCCATCACTGCCGCGGATATCGCGCCTGCGCCCTGCAGCACACGGCCGAGGATCACGATGTACAGGTTCGGCGCCGCGGCGGCGACGAAGCTGCCGATCGCGAATATCGTCAGACCGACGTAGATCACCGGCTTGCGGCCGTAGCGGTCCGACCACCAGCCGAAAGGGATTTGCAGGATCGCCTGGGTCAGGCCGTAAGCGCCGATCGCAACACCGACGAGCGTGAGATCATCGCCGCCCGGGAGGTGCTCGGCGTAGATCGCGAATACCGGCAGGATCACGAACATGCCGAGCAGCCGCAGCCCGAATATGCTCGCGAGGCTGGCGCTCGCGCGCAATTCGAGCGGGCTCATGCGGTCGTGCTGGGTCACGGGACAGGCGTCGGACTTGTAGGGGAATGGGCCGCGCGCGGTTGAGAACCTTTAGAACCTATAACGATGCACCGATATCTTAGTGTTATAGGCCGCTCGGTCCGGTATATTAACAGGTTTGCCCATGGCTGCTGTCACTCCACTGCACACAAAAACACCCCGCACCGCGCAGGACGGGTCAGGCGCGGTCGAGCTCATCCGCATCCGCGGCGCCCGTACCCACAACCTCAAGAACATCAGCCTCGACCTTCCCCGCAACCGCCTCGTGGTGATCACGGGGCTCTCGGGTTCGGGCAAGTCGTCGCTCGCCTTCGACACCCTGTACGCGGAAGGCCAGCGCCGCTACGTCGAGTCGCTGTCGGCGTACGCGCGCCAGTTTCTGCAGCTGATGGAAAAACCCGACGTCGACCTGATCGAAGGTCTTTCTCCGGCGATTTCGATCGAGCAGAAAGCGACGAGCCACAATCCGCGCTCGACCGTCGGCACGGTCACCGAGATCCACGACTACCTGCGCCTGCTCTTTGCCCGCATCGGCGACCCTCACTGCCCCGAGCACGGCACCCAGCTCTCGGCGCAAAGCGTTTCGCAGATGGTCGATCACGTGCTGCAGCTCCCCGAGGACACCCGGCTCATGGTGCTCGCGCCGCTCATCGTCGGCCGCAAAGGCGAGCAGGTGGATCTGTTCGAGGAGCTGCGCGCGCAAGGCTTCGTGCGCATCCGCATCGACGGCGAAGTCTACGAGCTCGACCAGTTGCCGAAGCTCAAGAAGAACGTGAAGCACACGGTCGAAGTGGTGGTGGACCGGCTCAAGGTTCGCGCGGATGCGAAGCAGCGCCTCGCCGAATCTTTCGAGACCGCGTTGCGTCACGCCGAAGGGCGCGCGCTGGCGGTCGAGATGGACACCGGGCATGAGCACCTCTTCTCCGCGAAGTTCGCGTGTCCGGTGTGCAGTTATTCGCTGCCCGAGCTCGAGCCGCGCCTCTTCTCGTTCAACAACCCGATGGGCGCGTGCGCGCGCTGCGACGGGCTGGGCAGCGTCAGCGTCTTCGATGCGAAGCGGGTCGTCGCATTTCCCGACCTGTCGCTCGCGTCGGGCGCGATCAAGGGCTGGGACCGGCGCAACCAGTTCTACTTCCAGATGCTGCAGTCGCTCGCGGGGCACTACGGCTTCGACCTGGAAAAGCCGTATGCGGAGCTGACCGAGACGGTGCAGCACGCCATCCTTCACGGCTCGGGCCGCGAGAAGATCCGCTTCATGTACGTCGGCGAAAAAGGCAACAAGCATTTTCGCGAGCACGCTTTCGAAGGCGTGCTGCCGAACCTCGAGCGCCGCTATCGGGAGACCGACTCGGTCGTGGTGCGCGAGGAGCTCGCGAAGTACCTGAACACCCAGGCGTGCCCCGAGTGCGCAGGCACGCGCTTACGACGCGAGGCGCGTTACGTCACCGTCGCGGACAAGGCGATCTATGAAGTCTCGGCGCTGCCGCTCAACGAGGCGATCCAGTTTTTCGAGACGCTGCAGCTGCCCGGGGTCAAACAGGCGATCGCCGACAAGATCGTGCGCGAGATCGGCAATCGCCTGCAGTTCCTGGTCAACGTCGGGCTCGAATACCTCTCGCTCGACCGCTCGGCGGACACCCTCTCCGGCGGCGAAGCGCAGCGCATCAGGCTCGCGAGCCAGATCGGCTCGGGCCTGACCGGCGTCATGTACGTGCTCGACGAGCCTTCGATCGGCCTGCACCAGCGCGACAACTCGCGCCTGCTGGAGACGCTCAAACGCCTGCGCGACATCGGCAACTCGGTGATCGTCGTCGAGCACGATGAAGACGCGATCATGAGCGCCGACTACGTCGTCGATATGGGACTCGGTGCGGGCGAGCACGGCGGTCGCGTGGTCGCCGAAGGCACGCCCGACGAGATCCTTCACCATCCGGAGTCGCTCACCGGGCAGTACTTGAGCGGTCGCAGGCGCATCGACCTGCCCGCGCTACGCCATCGCCCGAACGCCAAGCGGCGCCTGACGATCAAAGGCGCGAGCGGAAACAACCTGAAGAACGTGACGGTGCACATACCCGCGGGCCTGTTCGTGTGCGTCACCGGAGTCTCGGGCTCGGGCAAGTCGACGCTGGTGAACGACACCCTGTACAACACCGTCGCGCGCCAGCTCTACGGCAGCGCACTCGAGCCGGCGCCGCACGAGTCGATCGACGGTCTCGAGCTCTTCGATAAGGTGGTCAACGTCGACCAGAGCCCGATCGGCCGCACCCCGCGCTCGAACCCCGCCACCTACACCGGGCTCTTCACCCCGATCCGCGAGCTTTTCGCGGGAGTGCCGGCGGCGCGCGAGCGCGGCTATAACGCAGGCCGTTTTTCGTTCAACGTCAAAGGCGGCCGCTGCGAAGCGTGCCAGGGTGACGGCGTGCTCAAGGTCGAGATGCACTTTCTTCCCGACATCTACGTGCCTT
>JAQGNC010000654.1 GCA_028292065.1 Betaproteobacteria bacterium | reverse complement strand
ACTCGAGCTCGGTCCGCGTGCGATTGGCGATCGGCGAGCCGATCACGACCTCGCTCTGGCCGCTGTAGCGCGAGAGCAGCGTCGCGAATGCCGCGAGGAGCGTCATGAACAAGGTCGCCCCGGCGTGCTGCGCGAGCGCTTTGAGTTGCCCGAGCAGCTCGCGCGGCAGCTCGAAATGCAGCGTGGCTCCGCGGAAGCTCTGCGCCGCGGGCCGCGGCCGGTCGGTCGGCAGCTCGAGCACCGCCGGGGCGTTCGCGAGCTCGGCGCGCCAGTACTGCAGTTGCGCGTCGAGTGCCGCGCCCTGCAGCCGGTGGCGCTGCCACGCCGCGTAATCGGCGTAATGGAGGGTCAGCGCGGGGAGCGGCGAGGTGTCGCCCTTGCCGAAAGCTTCGTAGAGCACCGCGAATTCCCTCGTCATCACGCCCATCGACCAGCCGTCGGAGACGATGTGATGCGTGGTCGCGATCAGGACGTGGTCGTGATCCGCGCAGCGCACCAGGCGCGCGCGGAAAAGCGGGCCGGTCGTGAGGTCGAACACGCTGCCCGCTTCTTCGGCGATGAGGCGCTGGAGGGAGTCCTCGCGCTCGGCTGCGGCGAGACCCCGCAGGTCGTCGAGCGCCACATCCCAGTCGAGCGCGGCGTGCACCACCTGGATAGGCGTGCCTTCCCTGTCGGCAAAAGTCGTCCTCAGCGCTTCGTGCCTCGCCACGATTTCGCAGAGCACACGCCCGACGCGGCCGGCATCGAGCTCACCGCTCAGGCGCAGCGCGGCGCTGTTGTTGTAGACCGCCGCGTGCCCGGTCTCGAGCTGCCCGAGGAACCACAGGCGCTGCTGCGCGAACGACAGCGGCAGATCGTGCGTTCTTGCGACCGGGAGGATCGGCTCGGCGTCGTTGCCGGCTCCGGCGCCGCGCAGCGCTTCGACGCGCGCTGCGAGCTCGCGCAGGGTCGGCGTGTCGAACACGGCGCGCAAAGGCACGTCGGCAGCGAGCGCGCTGCGCAGCCGCGACACCATCTGGGTCGCGAGCAGCGAATGGCCGCCGAGCTCGAAGAAGTTGTCGTGAACGCCGACGCTCTCGATCCCGAGCAGCGCCTGCCAGACCGCGGCGATGGCTCGCTCGGTCTCGGTCGCCGGCACCTCGTAGCGGGCCGCGCTCGCGACTGCCGCGCCGTCGGCTGCGGGCAGCGCGCGCCGGTCGATCTTGCCGTTGGGCGTGAGCGGCAGCGCGTCCAGAAACACGAAAGCGGCCGGGATCATGTATTCGGGAAGCTGCGCTGCCAGGAACCGGCGCAGCTCGCCTGCGCTCGGCGAGGCGTCATCCGCAGCGGCGACATAACCGACGAGCCGCGCATCGCCCGCGTCTACGCGCACCGCGACCGCTGCGTTCCTGACGCCGGGATGACGCGACAGGGCGAATTCGATCTCGCCGATCTCGATGCGGTGACCCCTCACCTTGACCTGGTCGTCGGCCCGCCCGAGAAAGACCAGCTCGCCGTCGCCGCTGTAGCGCGCGATGTCGCCGGTGCGATACATCCGCGCGTCGGGTTCATCGCAGAACCGGTCGGCGACGAATCTCGCCTCGGTCAGATCGGACCGATGCAGATAGCCTCGAGTGACACCGGCGCCGCCGATATAGAGCTCGCCCGCGACGCCGACCGGAACCGGCTGCAGCGTCGAGTCGAGCAGATGGACCCGGGTATTGGCGATCGGCCGTCCGATCGGGACGCTATGGCCGACCGGGCCGTCGACGCGCTTCACGGTCGACCAGACCGTCGTCTCGGTCGGGCCGTACATATTGAAAAGCGCAGCGTGGGTGAGGCCTGCCACGCGCTGCGCGAGGCTCGGCGCAAGCGGCTCGCCGCCCACGAGCAGCGCGCTCAATCCGCGCAGTGCGTCCGCTGCGCCGTCCTGGTCGATCAGCATGCGCAGAAACGACGGCGTGCACTGCAGATGGGTCACGCGGTGCCGGTTCAACAGCTCGGTCGCGGACGCGCCGGGCTGCTCGCGGTTGATCACGACGCGATAGCCGCGCGCAAGCGTCCAGAAAAGCTCGAGGACCGAGATGTCGAACGAGATGCTGGTCACTGCGAGCCACACCGGCTGCTCGCCTGCCGCGCCCTCGCCCGCGCCGATGGCGTCGTCCATCCCGGTGAAGAAATTCACGACGTTGCGATGGCGCACCATCACGCCTTTGGGTTTGCCGGTCGAGCCCGAGGTGTAGATCACATACGCGAGGTCTTCGGACGAGACCTGCGACGCTGCCGAGCCGGCGTCACCCGTGCGCTCGATCGACTCACGGTCGCTATCGAGGCACACCACGCGCGCACCGGCGCTGCCGACCAGCCCGAGGAGCGCTTCCTGCGTGACCACGACCCCGACGCCGGCGTCGTGCAGCATGAACGCGATGCGCTCGGCCGGATAATGCGGGTCCAGAGGGAGGTAAGCGCCTCCGGCTTTCAGGATGGCGAGCAGCCCGACGACCATGTCGAGCGAGCGCTCGACGCAAATCCCCACCCGCACGTCGCGGCCCACACCGAGATCCACCAGGCGGCGCGCCAGTCGATCGGCGCGCTCGTCGAGCGCCGCATAAGTGAGCGCGTCGTCCTCGTCGCAGATCGCTGTCGCCTGCGGCGTGCGCCGCACCTGCTCTTCGATCAGCTCGTGGATGGACGCGTCGTGTCGATACTCGCGCTCGGTGCGATTCCACTGCGCCAGCAGCGCGCGCTCGGCGTCGGGGACCAACTCGAGGCCGGCGATCGGCGCCGCGGGATCCGCAACGATCGCTTCGAGCAGGCGCGCATAATGGCCCGCCATGCGCTCGATCGTCACGCGCTCGTAGAGATCGGTGCTGTATTTCAGGACGCCGACGAGCGCCTCGCTCGATTCGACGATTTCCATCGTGAGATCGAACTGGCCTTCCTGCTGCATCAGCTCGTAAGGCTCGAGCGACAGGTTTTTCCACTCGACCCGCCTGGTTCCCTGCGCGCTCGCCATGAGCCCGATGAACTCGTCGGACTGCTGCGATTTCTGCAGCATGAACGAGACCTGGAACAGCGGATGACGACTCGCGTCGCGCCCGGCACGGAGCTGCTCGACCAGGAGCGAGAACGGATAGTCCTGGTGCGCCAGTGCGCCGAGCACGGTGTCGCGCGCCTGCCTGAGCACGTCCCTGAACGACGGCGAGCCCGACAGGTCGGCGCGCAGGACGACCGGATTCACGAAGTACCCGACGACGCCCGCGTAAGCCTGGTGCGTCCTGCCGGCCATCGGCGAGCCGACGAGGATCGAGTCCTGTGCGCAATAGCGGTGCAGCAGGACCTGGTAGGCGGCGAGCAGCAGGGTGTAGAGCGTGACGCCTTCGGTTTTCGCCAGGGCACGCAGCGCGCGAGTCGATCCGGCGGAGAACGCGAAAGGGATCGAAGCGCCGCGATGCCGCTGGATCGCAGGCCGCGGGCGGTCGGTCGGCAAAGCGAGCGGCGGCAGCGCGCCCGCGAGGCGCTCGTGCCAGTAGGCGCGCAGGCTCTCGCCGCGCGGACCTGCCAGCATCTGTTCCTGCAGGCGGACGTGATCGGCGTAGTCGAACGCGAGCGGCGCCAGCGCCGCGGCTCCGGCGTCGGCGTTTTCGTACAGGGTCCGCCACTCTTCGAGCAGGGTCCACAGCGACCAGCCGTCGCCGATGATGTGATGGCCCGACAGGAGCAGGACGCTGTCGTCGTCCGCGATCGTGAAGAGATGCGCGCGCAGCAGCGGGCCGGCCTCGAGGTCGAACGGGCGTCGATACGTTTCGACCACGCGCCGGTGCACTTCCTGCGCGCTCCACCCGCCGACGTCGGTTTGCTCCAGGTGAAACGCCCGGTGCGCGTCGACGCGCTGGACCGGCCGGCCTTCGAGCGTCGGGAAAGTGGTACGCAGCGAACCGTGGCGCGCGGTCAGGACCTGGAACGCGCGGGTGAGCCGCGCGAGGTCGACGCGGGAGCGCACGCGTACTGCGAATGCGATGTTGTAGGCGGCGCTGTAAGGCGCCATCTGGTGCAGGAACCACAACGCCTGCTGCCCGTGCGACAGCGGATGAGTAGCCGTCGCCGCCTCGGTCAGCTTGCGCTTGAGCAACGCGCGTTTCTGCTCGGCGGAAAGCGCGGTGCCGCGATCCAGGACAGCGGACATCAGGCTTTCTCCCCCGACGATTCGAGCGCGACCAGCAACGAATCGACTTCGTCGTCGGAGAGCTTCTCGATGTCGATCAACAACTGCGCGGCGTGCGCCGAGCGGGTCCAGGCGGCGCCCGCGTGTTCGTCCTCGCCGCTCGCGGGCGGCGCTGCACCGTCTCCGAGGTCTTCGACCAGCACTCGCGCGATCTCGCTCATGTTGGCGCCTTCGAGGAACCTGACGACAGGCACCGCCATGCCTAGCTCGGTCTCGATGCGGTTTTTCATCTCGAGCGCCATGAGCGAATCGATGCCCATGGTGTTGATCGGCCGGTCCGCATCGACTTCAGCCGCGGCGACGCCGAGCGTCCTGGCGAGCTGCTCGCACAGATACACGCAAAGGCGCTCGTGTCTCGCGTCGGCGGGCGCGGCGAGCAGCGCGGCGCGCGTGGGCGCAGTCGCCGGTTTGCCTGCGCGCGGCCCGGCGTCGAGCACGTCGGCGAAAAAAGGCACGCCTGCGAGCTGCGGGTAAGCCTCGCGCAACTGCGTCCAGTCGACCGGCAGGACCGCGACTTGCGCGAAGTCGTGTCGCAGCAGCTTCTCGAGCGCGTCGAGTCCCCGCTCGGGGGTCATGCTCGAGAACCCGCGCAAGGCGAAGAGGTCGCTGGCGCCCCCGTGCCGGGCGAGCAGTCCCACTTCGGACCACCCGCCCCAGTTGACACTCAGCGCCGGCAGCCCGGCCGCGCGCCGATGATGCGCGAGCGCGTCGAGGTAAGCGTTGGCGACGACGTAATTGCCCTGACCCGGCGTGCCGAGCAGCGACGCGACCGAGGAGAACATGACGAAGAAGTCGAGCGGCAACCCTGTGGTGAGCTCGTGCAGGTTCCACGCGCCGTTCACCTTCGGCGCCATCACCGATTTGAAGCGGTCGCCGTCGAGGTTGCGCAGCAGCCCGGGGTCTACCGTCGCCGCCGCATGAACGACGCCGCGCAACGCGGGCATCGATTCGCTGATCTGCGCGAGCACGGCGGCGACCTGCGAGGGATCGGCGACATCCGCGCGGGCGACGTGTATCTGCGCGCCGCGCGCTTCGAGCGCCTGGATCGCCGCGCCCGCCGCGACCGATGCTCCGGTCCTGCCCATCAGGACGAGGTGCCGCGCCCCACGCTGCACCATCCACTGCGCGATCCTGATGCCGATTCCGCCGAGTCCGCCGGTCACGAGGTACGTGGCGTCAGCTTGCAAAGCGATCGGCTCATCAGTGTGGGAGAGCGCCTGCGCGGCAAGACGCTGCAAATCGCTCGTGCGCACCGGCGCGTGAGCGTTGAGAGGCAAACGCCGCAGGCGCGCCTCGAAGCGGCCATCGCGGCGCAGCGCGACCTGACGCGCCGTGCCGCCTTCGGCGCGCAGCTCTTCCAGCAGGTCGAGCGCGTCGGCGCCGGCGGGCTTCGCACGAAGATCGACGAGGGCGCAGCCGAGCTCCGGGTGCTCGAAGGCGATGACTTTTCCGAGTCCCCACACGGCCGACGGTGCGACCGAGACGGTCCCGGTGCCGAGCGCCTGGCTCGCGGCGGTCACCAGGAACAAGCGGGCGGACGCGTGCGCCTGCGGCGAGGGCATGTTCGAGCTCAGGGCGTGAACCAGGCGCAGAACGCTCAGACATCCGCGGTCGTGGGCACCGTCTGCGATCGCCTCGACGCCGCTCGCCTCGGCCGTGAGCAGGCTCCACAAGTGGACGATCGCGAGCGGGCGCCCGCCGGCCTTCGCAAAGAGATGCTCGACGAGCGATTCGTAATCGCGCGCTTGCGACGGATCGATCCGATAGTCGGTGGCGTCGGTGCGAGCGAATCCTGCTGCGGCGACGACCACGCTGCAGCTCTCGCCGCGCCGGCGCAGCTCGCGCGCGAGCGCCGGGCCGACGACGTCGTCGGCAAAAATCACCCAGTCGCTGCTGTGCGCGGACGACGCGGCCGCTTGGGTTCGCGCGATCGCTTCCCACTGCACTTCGTACAGCCACGAATCGGAATCCTGGTACGCCGACGCCTTGCCGGCGCCGACCCGCTCCAGTGCGAAACCGGCGATCTCGATCAGGATGCGGCCGGCATCGTCGAGCACCTGGACGTCGCCTTCGACGCGCCGGGTGTCCACGCCGACCCTCGAGCGCAGGGTTGCGCGGCTCCAGAGCGATGCGCCGCGCTGCGGGAGCTCGTGCACCGTCAGCTTCGCCACGCTGACCGGCAGGTAGAGATCGCGCACGTCGATCGCGTCGTTCTTCTCGTGCAGCGCGCCGGCGAGCGCCTGGAGACACGCGTCGAGGAGCGCCGGATGGACGAGATACGCGCCCTCTCCCGCGGCGTCGGGCAGACGGATGCGGCCGACGGTTTGCGCCTCCCGGCTCCACAGCGCCTGAACGCCCTGGAAAGCCGGGCCGTATTCGACCCCTCTCTCAGCCAGCGCACGGTAATGGTCGTCGCTCGAGATCGGGTGGGGGTAATCGATTGCGACGCGATCAGGCGAAAATCCGGAATGAGACGGTTCCGAGGGGGCGTCATCGCGAACGACGACGCTCGCGTGCAGTAGCCACGGCGTCGCGTGAGCGGTGCGTTGCGCCCTGCTGAAGAACTGGATGGACGCGCTGTGCCCGGTGTCTTGCGTGAAGACGAGCTGGAGCTTGCGCGCGCCGTGGGCGGACAGGAAAAGCCCGCTGCTTATGACGAGGTTTTCGAGCACGCACGCCGTGGTCCCGAAAACCTTGTGTGCCGCGGTCAGCGCCATTTCCAGATACGCGGTCGTCGGCAGAATGATCGCGCCCTGGACCTTGTGATCGGCGATGAAAGGCAGGGATTCGACGTCGAGCTCGGTTTCCCAGATATAAGCGCGCGAGTCCGCCGCGCTGTTCAAGGGCTGTCCGAGCAGCGGGTGATCGCCGCCGGCATCGCGCGGCGTCGCACGCAAAGGGGAAGGCTCGATCCAGTAGCGCTCGCGCTGCCACGGGTACGACGGCAGCGGGACGCACGCCCGCGCCGCCGCAGCGTGTAGCCGTCCCCATCGCACCGGATAACCGCGTGCATAAAGCTCGGCGAGCGCGCCGAACACATGCAGCGCCTCCCCGGCATTGCGCCGCAGGTGCGGCAGCGTTCTGCCGCTCGTGTTGCGCGCTCGCAGGCACTGCGAAACCGCGTACGAGAGGACCGGCGGATACGGCGCGATTTCGATGTAGGTATCGCAGCCGGAATCGATCAGGTGATCGATCGCGTCGGCGAAAAGAACCGCGTCCTTCACGTTGCGCGCCCAGTACGCCGCGTCGAGCTCGCGTCCGTCGACCGTCGTGCCGAGTACCGACGAGACGATCGGGATCGTCGCGGTCCTCGGCGCGATGCCTTCGAGCGCGCGCGCGAGATCGGCGGAGTCTATTTTGTCGCTGTGGCCGGCGCCCGGCGCCTGCAGGACGTTGCAGAAGACCTGCCGCGCTTTCAGGATCTCGACGAGCGCAGCGACCGCCGGCGTGCTGCCGGATACCACGACAGAAGTCGGGCTGTTGCGCACCACGATGGAGACGCCCGAGACGTATTGCTCGAGGATCGCTTCGAGCTCGGCGCGCGGCATCTCGACGGTCGCCATCGCGCCGTGTCCGCCCGCGGCTTCGGCCGCGTGCTGCAGGCAGCGGCTGCGCGAGAACACGACCTTCACCGCATCTTCGAGGCTGAGCGCGCCTGCGACGTGCGCCGCGGCGACTTCCCCGAAGCTGTGTCCGACGACCGAAGAAGGCTCGACGCCGAGCGAGCGCCACAGCGCCGCCAGCGCGACCTGGTACGCGAACTGGCACGGATGGTAGACGTCGAGCCGGTTCGGGTCGAGAGCGCTGCCGTCGCCGCCGGTCAGGCGCTCGACCAGCGACCAGTCGGCGTATTGCGCGTAGAGCCGGCTGCACTCCGCGATGACTTCGGCGAATACCGGCTCGCTCTGCAGGAACTGCGCGCTCGACTGCCAGCGCTGGCCGCGATGACCGGAAAAGACGAACGCGATCTTCGGCTGGGTGCGCGGCCCTTCCTCCGGGACCGACATGCCCGCGAGCAGCTCGCCCGACGCGAACGCTTTCAGGCGTTCGATCAATTCGTCGCGCGAATTGAAGACGACGCCTAAGCGGCAGTCGTAATGATCGCGACGCACACCGGCGGTGTAGCAGAGGTCTGCGAGCGCCGGGGCTTGCGCCTCGTCCTCGACCAGCGCCAGATAGGACCGGGCGAGCGTCGCGAGCGCGTTCGGGGTGCGCGCCGAAATCGGCAGCAGTTTCACGTCGCGGTCCCGAGCGCCGTCGTTCTTGCGTTCGCTCGCGGGCGGCGCCTCTTCGAGGACGACGTGCGCGTTGGTGCCGCCGAAGCCGAATGCGCTCACCCCTGCGAGACGAGGACCGCCGCGATCCGGCCAGTCGCCCGCAGTTCCCTGCACCCGCAGCCCGAGCGCTTCGAAATCGATGTGCGGATTGGGCTCGCGGTAATGCGGGCTCGCGGGGAGCGTCCGGTGCTTCAGCGACAGCGCGACCTTGACGAGCGAAGCGACGCCTGCCGCCGCTTCGGTATGGCCGATGTTCGCCTTGACCGAGCCGATCGCGCACGGCTCGTGCGCGGCGCGGTTCTCCGACAGCACTTTACCGAGCGCATACGCTTCGACCGGGTCGCCGAGCAGCGTGCCGGTGCCGTGCGCTTCGACATACTGGACCTCGGCCGGTGAGCGGCCCGCTTTCGCGTAAGCGTCGCGCAGCACCGCTTCCTGCGACGCCTGGTTAGGCGCGGTGATGCCGTTGCTCTGCCCGTCGTGATTGACCGCGCTCGCGCGGATGACGGCGT
>JAQGNC010000647.1 GCA_028292065.1 Betaproteobacteria bacterium | reverse complement strand
TCGCCGGCCTCTTTTACCTGCCGCGGCTATTCGTCTACCACGCGATGAGCACGGACGCGGCCGGCTTTGATCGCTTCAAAGTGATGGAGCGAAAGCTTTACTACGGCATCATGACTCCGGGCGCGGTGCTCACCGTCCTGAGCGGGCTCGGCTTGTGGCTCGGTTACGGCATCACCGGCGGCTGGCTGCACGCGAAGCTCGCCCTCGTCGCGGGGCTCGTCGCCTATCACCTCTGGTGCGGACACCTCGTGAAGGTTTTTCGCACCGGTGCGAATCTGCGCAGTCACGTGTGGTACCGCTGGTTCAACGAAGTGCCGGTCGTTTTCCTGATCGCGATCGTCGTGCTCGTCATCGTGAAACCTTTCTAGCATGGCCGCCGCGGCGCTGCTCGGTGTTGCGCTCATGATTACCGCAGGGGCCTCCGCCGCGGCTTCGAGCCCGTCCGCGCGGATCGTGGTCCAGCACGCGCCGCTCGCCGGTTTCGTGTATTACGAAGGACAGGCGATCTGGGACCAGATGAAGTCCGGCGACCGCCTGACGCTGGTGCGCGAGCCGGGCAACGCTCACGACCCGAATGCCGTGCGTCTCGAATGGCAGGGGCACATGCTCGGCTACGTCCCCCGGCGCGACAATGCCGACCTCGCGCGACAGATGGACCACGGCGCACGAGTCGAAGCGCGCATCACCGAGCTGCAGCGGGCTGCGAACGGAAGGCACCGGATCTCGTATGAGATCGCAGTGCCGCTCAAATGATCGACGCGAAGGAGGAACTATGAAACTCGGACGATTCGAAAAACAGGGCAGGACATTCTTCGCGGTCGTCGAAGGCGACGAAGCCGTCGAGCTCGAAGGCTCGCCTTTCGGCGAGCATCGCCGCACCGACACGCGCCACCGGGTGGACGAGCTGAAAACCCTCGTTCCGTGCACCCCGGCGAACTTCTATTGCGCGGGCCTCAATTACGCGGCGCACATCGAGTGGGCGAACCAGCGCACCGGCGGCAACCGCAAGCTTCCGGAGAAAGCCGACGTCGGTTATCGCTCGCCCAACGCGCTCATCGCGACCGGAGAGACCATAGTGATTCCCGCGGACTCGCCGGGTCCCGTGCAGTTCGAAGGCGAGCTGGTCGCGGTGATCGGCAAGACCGCGCGCAACCTGTCCGAAGCCGAAGCGCTGTCGTGCGTGCTCGGTTACACCCTCGGCAACGACCTGTCCGAGCGCAGCTGGCAGAAGGAAGACCGCACCCTCTGGCGCGCCAAGAACTGCGACACGTTCAAGCCGATGGGCCCAACCATCGTGACCGGCCTCGATCCGATGAAGCAGTCGATCTCGGTGCGCGTGAACGGCGTCACCGCCGCCGAATACGACACCGGAAAAATGCTTTTCTCCGCGCAGCACTTCATCGCGAAGATCACCCAGTACATGACCCTGCACCCCGGCGACGTCATATGGCTGGGCACCGACGGCGCCACCGAACCGGACCTGAAGGATGGGGATGTCGTCGAGATCTGTCACGACGAGATCGGGGTGTTGAGCAACTATGTTGAGAAGCGTGAACGGGTGAACGAGTGAACGGGTGAACGGGTGAATGGGTGAATGGGTGAACGAGTGAACAGGTGAACGGGTAAGCTCCCGCCGGGCGACCCGTGCGTTACCTCCCTGCCTTCACGCTTTCCCCGGATATCCTCACGCTTTCCCCGTTCACTCGTTCACTCGTTCACTCGTTCACGCACTTAAAGAAAATGCAAAACTTCTTCGCCACCTGCCCTCGCGGCCTCGAAAACGTCCTCGCCGCCGAGCTCGAAGCGCTCGGTGCGCTCAATGTCGGCAGCGTCGACGGCGGCGCGAGCTTCGAAGGGCCTTTCGAGCTGTGCTACACGGTCAATCTCGAAAGCCGGGTCGCGAGCCGCGTGTCGTGGCGAGTCGCTCACGGGCCGTATCGGTCCGAGCGCGAGATCTACGATGCGGTTCGCGCGCTGCCTTGGCACGAGTGGTTCACGGTCGACCACACCATACGGGTCGACGTCGCCGGCATACGTGCGCCGGTCAAAAGCCTCGAGTTCGTGACCCTGCGCGTCAAGGATGCGATCTGCGACGGATTTCGCGAAAGAACAGGCGTGCGCCCGAGCGTCGACACGCGCGCGCCCGACGCCCGCATCAACGCCTTCCTCACCGCGACCGATTTCACCGTCTACCTCGACACCTCAGGCGAAGCGCTCTTCAAGCGCGGCTATCGCAGGGAAGCGGGCGAAGCGCCGCTGCGCGAGAATCTCGCTGCCGGAATACTGAGGCTCGCGAAGTGGGAACCCGGCATTCCGCTGCTCGACCCGATGTGCGGCAGCGGCACCTTCCTGTGCGAAGCAGCGATGATCGCCACCGACCGCGCGCCGGGCCTCGAGCGCGACTTCGGTTTCGAGAAGCTCTCGATGTTCGACGCAAAAGCGTGGCACCGGCTGAAGGAAGCGGCGCACGCGCGGGTGAAGCCTGCGGAAAACCTGCTGATCCACGGCAGCGACCGCTACGGCGAAGCGCTGAAGCTCGCGCGAGCGAACCTCGCCGCGCTCGGCCTCGAGGGCGCGGTGACGCTCAAGCAGGCCGACGTCCTCGACGTGCCCGCGCCGGCGGACGGCGGCATCCTCGTGACCAATCCGCCTTACGGCGTGCGCCTGCAGGACCAGGAACAGATCGCAGAGCTGTATCCGAAGCTCGGCGATGCGCTGAAGAAAAAATTCTCCGGCTGGACCGCTTACCTCTTCACCGCCGACATGCGCCTGCCCAAGCTGATCGGCCTTTCGGCGTCGAAGCGAACACCGCTCTTCAACGGCGC
The DNA here is from genome assembly GCA_028292065.1 of Betaproteobacteria bacterium. Taxonomy (GTDB): domain Bacteria; phylum Pseudomonadota; class Gammaproteobacteria; order Burkholderiales; family SG8-41; genus JAQGMV01. The sequence goes on along the minus strand of JAQGNC010000647.1, from coordinate 15,210 downwards.
GCTCGAGTGCAGGTTGTTCGAGTTCAAGGTGGTCGCGGGCAGCATGCGGAAGGTGAAGGGTGAGGCGTGAGGCGTGAGGGGTGAGGGGTGAGGGGTGAGGCGGGAGGCGGGAGGCGGGAGGCGGGAGGCGGGGAGAGCAACGCGCTGCCGATCGTTCCGTGCACAGACTTAAGGCCTAGCTTCCTGCGGTCAACGCCGTCTGTGTCGCTCCGTTGTTTGCGTACGCTTCGAATCGGAAGCGCGACGACAGGAGACACACAGACGGAGGGCCACCATGGAACGCGAACACGCTTTGAAGATCCTCAATGCGCTCGCGAACGGCGTTCACCCGGCGACGGGCGAAGTGTTCGCTGCAGACAGTCCTTACCAGCATCCCGACACCGTGCGCGCGCTGTTCGACGCGGTGCGAGCGATGGAAAGCGGCACCGGTCGCGCCGCGCCGCAGGAGCGCAAAACCAGCGACATCCCCGCGAACACCTTCGTGCGCTGGACTCCCGAGGAGGAAGAGCGCCTCGCCGCCGCGTTCGATTCGGGCAAGACCTCCGCCGAGCTCGCGCGCCTGCACAACCGCTCGCGCGCGGCGATCGAAGCGCGGCTGCTGAAGCTGGGCAAGATCGACGTGAGCGCGCTCACGGTTCAGCTTCGTTTCCGCCCGAAGCAAGCCGACGGGGACGAGGCGCGCAGCGAGTGAGCGGCCAAACCGGGGTCTGACCCCGGCGTGGGGTCAGACCCCGGCCCTTTGGGGTCTGACCCCGGTTTGCTTCAGGGCCGTTCGGAGCCTGACCCCGGTTTGCTTCAGGGCCGCGTCATCCTGGCGCAGGCCAGGATCCATCTTCAGCGAAATGCAAAATGGATTCCGGATCACCTGCGCTCGCGCGCGTCCGGAATGACGACCACCGGCTATCGGCAGATGACGAAGGAAGGGAGGTGACGGAGGGAAACCATGGGTTTGCCCCCTGACGCGTTCAGACGATGTTCAGGTGCGAAATGCCGCCGAGCACATCTTTCTTCTTCGCTTCCTGGGAGTTGAGCTTGATCATCAGCCTCAGCTCGTTGACCGAATCGGCGTTGCGCAGCGCGTCTTCGTAGCCGATCTGGCCGGCGTCGTAGAGATCGAAGAGGTGCTGGTCGAAGGTCTGCATCCCGAGCTCGCGCGATTTCGCCATGATCTGCTTGATCTCGTGGACTTCACCTTTGAAGATGAGGTCCGAGATGAGCGGGGTATTGAGCATGATCTCGACCGCCGCGACCCGCCCTTTGCCGTCCTTGTGCGGGATCAGGCGCTGCGAGATGAACGCACGGATGTTGAGCGACAGGTCCATGAGGAGCTGCTGCTTACGCTCTTCGGGGAAGAAGTTGATGATCCGGTCGAGCGCCTGGTTCGAGCTGTTGGCGTGCAACGTCGCCATGCACAGGTGGCCGGTCTCGGAGAACTCGATCGCGTATTCCATCGTCTGGCGGTCGCGGATCTCGCCGATGAGGATCACGTCGGGCGCCTGGCGCAGCGCGTTCTTCAGCGCCGCGAACCACGAGTCGGTGTCGACGCCCACGTCGCGCTGCGTGATCAAGCAGTTATTTTGCTCGTGCACGTAATCGACCGGGTCTTCGACCGTGATGATGTGGCCGTAGCTGTTCTCGTTGCGGTAACCGACCATCGCCGCGAGCGAAGTCGATTTGCCCTGTCCGGTGCCGCCGATCATGATGACGAGTCCTCGCTTCATCATCACGATGTCCTTGAGCACGTCCGGAAGGTTGAGCTCTTCGAACTTCGGTATCGAGGTGTTGATCGTGCGCAGCACCATGCCGACCCGGCCCTGCTGCAGGAACGCGCTCACGCGAAAGCGCCCGATGCCGCCGGGGCTCACTGCGAAGTTGCTCTCCTTGGTCGCCTCGAATTCCGCCGCCTGCTTGTCGTTCATCATCGCCCGCGCGATCTCGGCGGTGTGCTGGGGCGTGAGCGGCTGGTTCGCGACGGGCGAGATGCGTCCGTCGATCTTGATCGCAGGAGGAAAACCTGCCGTGATGAAGAGATCGGACGCCTTTTTTGCCACCATGGCGCGCAGCAAGTCCTGCATGAACTTGAGTGCCTGGTCTCTTTCCAACATCCTCTCCTGGTTTCCGGCGCGTGACTAGCGCGGCAGCTTACCGGAATGCATCTTTGTTCCGGAAACATTCCGCTGCGTCGCGCGAGCGCGAGCTCACCGGAATGCGTCCTTGTTCCGGAAACATTCCGCGGGCTCGCGCGAGCGCGAGCTCACCGGAATGCGTCCTTGTTCCGGAAACATTCCGCGGGCACGCGCGAGCGCGAGCTCACCGGAATGCGTCCTTGTTCCGGAAACATTCCGCGGGCCCGTGCGAGCGCGAGCTCACCGGAATGCGTCCTTGTTCCGGAAACATTCCGCCGGCCCGCGCGAGCGCGAGCTCATCGGAATGCGTCCTTGTTCGCTGCTCTGGCTCGGGCTTCGTCCACGGCGATCACGTTGCGCTTGACGAGTTCGAGCATGCACTGGTCGAGGGTCTGCATGCCGAATCCCTGCCCGGTCTGGATCGCCGAATACATCTGCGCGACCTTGCTCTCGCGGATCAGGTTGCGGATCGCAGGGGTGCCGATCATGATCTCGTGCGCCGCGACGCGGCCCTGGCCGTCCTTGGTCTTGATGAGGGTCTGCGAGATCACCGCGCGCAGGCTTTCCGACAGCATCGAGCGCACCATCACTTTCTCCTCGGCCGGGAACACGTCGATGATCCGGTCGATCGTCTTGGCGGCCGAGCTCGTGTGCAGCGTGCCGAAGACCAGGTGGCCGGTTTCAGCCGCGGTCATCGCCAGGCGTATCGTCTCGAGGTCGCGCATCTCGCCGACCAGGATCACGTCGGGGTCTTCGCGTAGCGCCGCTCTCAACGCATTGGAGAAAGACAGGGTGTGCGGCCCGACCTCGCGCTGGTTGATCAGGCATTTCTTGGCTTCGTGCACGAACTCGATCGGGTCTTCGACCGTCAGGATGTGGCCGTGCTCGATTTCGTTGATGTAGTTCACCATCGCCGCGAGCGTGGTCGACTTGCCCGACCCCGTCGGGCCGGTCACGAGCACGAGACCTCGCGGCTGGTCCGAGATCTCCTGGAAGATCTTCGGCGCCTTGAGGTCTTCGAGCGACAGGACGGTCGACGGGATGATCCGGAAAACCGCGCCGGCGCCGCGCTGCTGAACGAACGCGTTCACCCGGAATCTCGCGAGGTTCGGGATCGCGAACGAGAAATCGCACTCGAGGTTCTCTTCGTAGAACTTGCGCTGGCCGTCGTTCATGATGTCGTACACCATCGCGTGCACTTCGCTGTGCTCGAGCGGCGGCAGGTTGATGCGGCGCACGTCGCCGTGCACCCTGATCATGGGCGGCAGTCCCGCGGAAAGATGGAGGTCCGAGGCTTTGTTCTTGACCGTAAATGCGAGGAGTTCGGAGATGTCCATTATAATTTCCCGTCCGCCGCGGCTGGGCCTTGCGAAGTGTGAGGAATCAGGTGTAAGGCTTTGATTTTACGCTTTGTGCCGGCGCCGCTTGAAGTATGACAACAATCGCTCTCACCTTGCAAGCCGTGCGCGCCCGCATCGAGCGCGCGCTCCTCACTGCCGGTCGCCGCACGGGGGACGTGTCGCTGCTCGCCGTGAGCAAAACATTCCCCGAATCATATATCGAAGACGCGCTGAACGCGGGTCAAAAGGCTTTCGGCGAGAGCTACGTACAGGAAGCCGTTAAAAAAATCACACACCTCGCGCGCCTTTCGCCCGAATGGCATTTCATCGGGCCGATCCAGAGCAACAAGACCGCGCTCATCGCCGGGCATTTCGACTGGGTGCACAGCATCGAGCGCGAGAAGGTCGCAGCGCGCCTGAACGCTGCGCGAGCCGACGACCTGCCTCCGCTCAACGTGTGCATCCAGGTCAACGTCAGCGGCGAAGACAGCAAGAGCGGCGTGGCGCCCGGGCAGGAGCGGGAGCTCGCGCGAGCGATCGCGAGCCTGCCGCGCCTGCGCCTGCGCGGCCTGATGGCGATACCGGAACCCACCGCGGACGTGGCGCGGCAGCGGCGCCGCTACGCCCTGCTGCGTGAGATGAAGGACGCCCTCAACGCCGAAGGCCACGCGCTCGACACGCTCTCCATGGGCATGTCCGACGATCTGGAAGCCGCCATCGCCGAAGGCGCGACGATCGTCCGGGTCGGCACGGCCATCTTCGGAACCCGTGAGACACTAGAAGCATGAAGATTCTGTTTATCGGTGGGGGCAACATGGCCTCCGCACTCATCGGCGGGCTGCTGAAGAACGGCTGGCCGGGCGCGTCGATATCGGTGGTCGAGATCGACTCGCAGGCGCGCGCGCGGCTCGAGCGCGATTTCGGCGTGAGCACTTTCGACGACGCCGCCCGCGGCGCGTCGGGCGCGGATTGCATCGTCCTCGCGGTAAAGCCCCAGCAGCTGCGCGAGGTGGCGCAGACGCTCGCGCCGGCGGTCCGCGACGCGCTCGTGATCTCCATCGCCGCGGGCGTGAGAGCGGGCGATCTCTCACGCTGGCTCGGCGGCCACGCGAGGGTCGTGCGCGCGATGCCGAACACCCCCGCCCTCACCCTCGCAGGCATGACCGGGCTTTACGCGCCGGCCGGCGTCGGCCGCGAGGACCGCGAGCGCGCCGAGCAGATCCTGCGCGCCGCCGGCCGCACGCTATGGGTCGAGACCGAGGAAGCGATCGACGCCGTCACCGCGATCTCCGGCAGCGGTCCGGCTTACGTCTTCTACTTCATCGAAGCCCTGCAGCGCGCCGCGGCCGACCTGGGTTTCGGCCCTGACGCCGCGCGCGAGCTCGCGCTGCAGACCTTCTCGGGCGCGGTGAAGCTCGCCGAGCAAAGCCCGGACGACGTCGCCACGCTGCGTGCGCGGGTGACGTCCAAAGGCGGAACGACCGAGCGCGCGATCGCGCAGCTCGAACACGACGGGGTACGTGACGCGATCGGGCGGGCAGCCCGCGCGGCGGCACAGCGTTCCCGCGAGCTGGGCGATGCGCTCGGCCACGACTCCACGGACCGATAGCGAACCCATGCTTGCAAACGCCCTCGTCTTTCTGATCGACACGATCGCCGATTTTTTTACCGCCGCCCTGCTGCTGCGCTTCTACCTGCAGTGGGCGCGCGCCGCGCAGCGCAACCCGATATCCGATTTCCTGAACGCCCTGACCAACTGGGCGGTGCGCCCCGCGCGCCGCATCATCCCGGGCCTGCGCGGGCTCGATCTGGGCACGCTCGTCCTCGCGTGGCTGGTGCAGTTCATCGCGATCTTCGTCGTGCTCGCCCTGCGCGCCTACCCGCTCGACGCGGTTGGTGGGCAGGCGGTCCTCGGCGTCGCGCTGCTGGCGGTGATCGCACTCGTGCGAATGAGCCTGTACATCCTCATCGGCGTGCTCATCGTGCAGGCGGTGCTGTCGTGGGTGAATCCCTACAGCCCGATGGCGCCGATGTTGAACGCGCTGTCGCGCCCTTTCGTGCGCCCTTTCCAGCGCATGATCCCGCCCGTCGCGAACGTCGACCTGTCGCCGCTCTTCGTGATCGTCGTCTGCCAGCTCCTGCTGATGCTGCCGGTCGCGTGGCTGCAGAGCGCGGTGTCGGGGCTGCTGGTGCCGTAACCCGGTAATGGACGCCGCGGCCGGTTAGCGCCGCGCGTCGCAATCGTCGGGAGGATCGGCGGGTTCCGGCGGGCGCGCGTCTTCGCCGGGCCGCTTCGTATAGAGATCGATGGCGCGCACGATCAGCGCGATCCCTATCCAGCCGCCGAGCAGCACGATCGGCGCCGCGAGGACCATCGGCCACAGGATGCCGATCGCGGTGATCGCGATGAGCGCCGTGCCGACGCCTGCCATGATCCCGGCTTCAGCGCGCCCCAGCACCCGCCGATTGGTGATGGCCGCGCCGACGCTGTGGCTCAGGCGCAAGGCGCCCGCCGCGGCGCGCGCGGCGCTCGCACCCACGCTTGGGCGCCTGCGCCGCCTGCGAACCGTCCGCGTCGGCCGCAGCCGACTGCGGATGTCGAGCACGATCTCGGTCGAGCGGCTGAGGTCCTCTTCGTACATCGATTCCATCTGATCGGCGATGCCCTCGTCTTCGATCGCGACGTCGAGCTCGTAATTGCCGATCCAGCTCGCGAGGTTGAGGTTGCTCGACCCGACGCGCGCCCAGCGGCCGTCGGCGACGGCGGTCTTGGCGTGGAGCATCGGGCCGTTCCATTCGAACACCCGTATCCCGGCTTCGAGGAGGGAGCGGTATCCCGCGCGCGACACGCGCGACACCGACGGGACGTCGCTCGCGCCGGGCACGAGCAGCCTCACGTCGACCCCGTCGAGCGCCGCGGCGCGCAGCGCCTGCACGTAAGGCGCAACGCCGACGAAATAAGCGTCGGTGAGCCACAGGGTGCGAGTCGCCATCGCCGCGATCAGCTGGTCGAGCCGGTAGAGCCCGGCGATGCTCGGCGCGGTTGCGAGCACGCGCAGGCTCACGTCTCCCGCCGGTGCGATCTCCGATACGGGGGTGTGATCCTCACGCGGAAGTGCAGGTCCGGTCGCGGCCCATACCTGCGCGAAAGCGTCTTCCAGATCGGCAACCGCGGGCCCACGAAGCTCGATGCCGGTGTCCCGCCACGGGTCGATGCCGCGCGCCGGGTCGCCCACCCACTTGTGACTCACGCAAAGCCCGCTCACGAAACCGACTTCGCCGTCGACGCACACGAGCTTGCGGTGGTCGCGGGTGAGCCAGCCGAAAGGGATGTCCAGCCGCGGCGGATTGAAGCGCCTCACCAGCCCGCCCGCGCCGATCAGCGGCCGCCACAGGCGCGGCCCGCCGATCCAGAAGCTGCCGAACCAGTCGTAGATGACGCGCACTTTCACGCCCGCGCGGGCGCGCTCGGTCAGCGCCGCGGCGAACTCGCGCCCGACCGCGTCGTCCTGGACGATGTAGTGCTCGAAGAACACCGTGCGCCGCGCACGCGAAATCGCGTCCAGCCACGCCGGAAAGTTCTCCCCGGCATCCTTGAGCACCCGCACGCTGTTGCCCCCGACCAGCGGCGCGCCCGCCGCGCGCGAGAACGCCTGCTCGGCGAGGATGCGGAGCGGAGTGGTGGCGGCGCGTTTATTTACTACGGTGTGCGGCGCGTTCGCGGCTGGCGGCGAAGACAGGACGGACCTCAGGCGCGAAGCACGGGGCAGCGTCCGCAGTGAAGGCGAGGGTTACGGCTTGGCATCGACTCGCCTGTGTCGGCTAAAGCGCAGGCGCGTAGCTGCGGATGTCCACTTGCGTTCCAGACGCGGCGAGCGCTTCCGCCGATTGCAGGAGTTCGGTCGCGACAGCATCGCTGACATAATCTTCGCCGCAGTTTGGGCAAACGTACGCCGGGACGTGCTTGAACACCAACGTCGCGCCGCGCCGTTCGAGCGTAACTGTCGTTGTCCCGGCGCGGGTTTCCGCCTGCTTGCAGATAACGCATTTCATCCCTTCTTACTCCGGAAGTCCGTTTCCCACGCCGCGGGATCAGGTTCGTAGACGGTAACGATGATGGCCTCGTTCTCCGCATGATTATAGGCCGCGACCACGTGCAGCGGCCGCGTGCCGACCCAACCAAGCAGCAGCCTGCTCGGGTACGGTGTATCCGCAGGGTAATCGGCAATGGTCTCGCCATGATCGAGCACTTCCCGCACGTCGTTGACCGAGACCGCCCGCTCGAACATTCGCCGCAACGCATGAGCGCGCAGGGTCAGCTTCATACGGGATCAGTCTCCAGGAACGCCTGCGGTGAGAGGATTCGGGCGCTCATGGTCCGATCCTGCTGCAAAAGCTTGTCGCCCGTACGTCATGAGACCTCAAGGTCCGCCAAGACCACCGATAGCCGAAACAATGCTGATTTACATCGGGTTTCGGATGGAAAGTGAAGACGTGCTGAAACGCCAAAGACCTACATCAAAACAATGTCGAACTGTTCCTGGTTGTAAGCGCTCTCGACCAGCAGCGACACCGGCTTGGCGATGAAGTCCGAGAGCATCGCGAGGCTTTGCGATTCCTCGTCGAGGAACATGTCGATGACTTGCTGGGAGGCGAGGATGCGAAACTCGCGCGCGTTGAACTGGCGCGATTCGCGCAGGAGCTCGCGCAGTATCTGGTAGCACACCGTCTGCGCGGTCTTCAGCTCGCCGCGCCCTTCGCACACCGGGCACGGCTCGCACAGCACGTGCGCGAGGGACTCGCGGGTGCGCTTGCGGGTCATCTCGACCAGGCCGAGCTGGGTGAAGCCGTTCACCGTCATCCGCGTGCGGTCGCGCGCGAGCGCCTTGCGGAACTCGCCGAGCACGGCGTTCCTGTGCTCTTCGGTGTCCATGTCGATGAAATCGATGATGATGATGCCGCCGAGGTTGCGCATCCTCAGCTGGCGGGCGATCACCTGTGCGGCTTCGAGATTGGTCTTGAAGATCGTGTCGTCGAAATTGCGCCCGCCGACGAAGCCGCCGGTGTTCACGTCGACGGTCGTCAGCGCCTCGGTCTGGTCGATGATGAGGTAGCCGCCCGACTTGAGATCGACCCGGCGCGCGAGCGCTTTCTCGATCTCGTCTTCGACGCCGTAGAGGTCGAAGAGCGGGCGCTCGCCCTGGTAGTGCTCGAGGCGCTCCGCGACGTTGGGCGTGAACTCCCGGGCGAACTTGTGCATGGCCGTGAAGGTTTCGCGCGAGTCGATCAGGATGCGTGCGGTGTCTTCGTGCACGAAATCGCGCAGCACCCGCATGCTGAGGTTGAGATCCTGGTAGAGCACCGTCAGCGCCGGCGCGGTCTGCGACCGCTCGCGTATGCCCTGCCAGAGCTTGCGCAGGTACTCGACGTCCGATTTGAGCTCGGGGTCCGACGCGGTCTCCGCCATCGTGCGGATGATGAAACCGCCTTTCTCCTCGGGCGGCAGGAGCTGCTGGAGCTTTTCCCTCAGGTGCGCGCGCTCTTCCTCGTCCTCGATTCGCTGCGAGATGCCGATGTGCGATTCCTGCGGCAGATAGACGAGGAAGCGGCCGGCGATGCTGATCTGGGTGGAGAGCCTCGCGCCCTTGGTGCCGAGCGGGTCTTTGACGACCTGGACGACGAGGTTCTGGCCGGCGGAGAGCAGACGCTCGATCGGCGTGCCCCCGGCGGCGTTGCGGCTGCCCCAGATGTCGGCCACGTGCAGGAACGCCGCGCGCTCGCCGCCGACGTCGATGAACGCCGACTGCATGCCGGGAAGCACCCGCACCACGCGGCCCACGTAGATGTTGCCGACGAGCCCGCGCGCGGACGTGCGCTCGATGTGCAGCTCGTGGGTCACCCCGTGCTCGATCACGGCGACTCGCGTTTCCTGCGGCGTCACGTTGACGAGTATCTCTTCGGTCATCGCAAAGCGTGAAGGCGCCTCACTTCGGGTAAACGCAGGCGCCGCGGTCTTGTCGACCCGCAGCGCGCCGAGTCCTGCGGGTGTGCCGTTCGCGGTGTCGTTGGGTTTCACAAGGTCTCGATTCCGGCGCGGCCGAGGAGCTCGGCGGTCTCTGCAAGCGGCAACCCCATGATTCCCGAGTAGCTGCCTTCGATGCGCGTCACGAACGCCGCGGCGCGCCCCTGTATCGCATACGCGCCCGCCTTGTCGAGGGACTCGCCGAGCGCGATGTAACGGCTGATCTCGTCGGCAGTGAGGTTGCGAAACCACACCCTGGATTCGGAGAGCGCGCTCTCCACACGCTCGCCGAAAGCGACCGCGACCGCGGTGATCACCTCGTGCTGCTTGCCCGACAGGCTCGCGAGTATGCGCGCGGCATCGTCGGCGTTTTCAGGCTTGCCGATGATGCGCGAGTCGGAGACGACCGTCGTGTCCGCGGCGAGCACCGGCCAGCGCTGCGACAGCGAGCGCCTCAGCATGTAGTGCGCGGCGACTTCGGCTTTGGTGCGCGCGATGCGCACCACGTACGCCGCGGCGGATTCGCCCGGCGCCGGGCTTTCGTCGACGTCGGCGCCGCGCCCGGGCTCTTCGCGCAGCTGGAAAAGCTGAAACGGCACGCCCACCTGCTTCAGGAGCTCACGGCGGCGGGGACTGCGGGACGCGAGGTAGATGGTCGGTTTCAACGCTTTCGTTCCGGGAGGCGACGCAGCCATCATACGGGCCGTCGCGCCGCTTTGCCATGCACGATTGACCACTTCACTGCGCCGGTCATTCGCGGTGGTACGGGTGATTCTTGAGTATCGTGTGCGCGCGATAGAGCTGCTCCGCGACCACGATCCGTGCGAGTCCGTGCGGCAGGGTGAGCGGTGTCAGCGACCATATGACGTGCGCATCGCGCTTGATGGCGGCCGAGAGCCCGTCGGCGCCGCCGATGATGAAAGCCACGTCACGGCCTTCCATCTGCCATGCGGCCATGCGATCCGCGAGCTCGCGAGTCGTGCAGGTGCGCCCGTGCTCGTCGAGCACGACCTTGAGGGCGCCTTTGGGAACTGCGGCGGCAATGCGCCGCGCTTCGGCTTCGACCGCGCGCTCGGCGTTGCCGGTCTCGTGCTCGGCGCGCGGCTCCGCCCTGATCTCGACCAGCTTCAGCGGCGACTCGCGCGGCATGCGCCGCGCGTATTCTTCGAATCCCGCGTCGACCCACGCCGGCATGCGCTGTCCGACGGCGAGGACGACGAGCTTCAAGTCTTAAACATCATGCAAATGGCCAGCGGCCGGTTGCACCACGAATTGCCCCTCTCCTTTGGGAGAGCAGTCGGGGGAGCGGAGCGGTCGGGGAGGGGATGAGCGCCGCGCAGCCCGCTCATGCTTCGTTGGCGGTGGAGACGCTCTTCGCGGCGCGCTTGCGCGGCACTTTCGGAGGCGTCCAGAGCTCTTCGAGGTTGTAGTGCGTGCGGATCGTGGGCTGCATCACGTGGACGACGATCGAACCGAGATCGACCAGGATCCAGTCGCCGGTCTTCTCGCCCTCGATGCCGTAAACCCGCCCGCCTTGCGCCTTCACTTTCTCCTGAAGGTTCCTCGCCATGGCGGACGCCTGTCGGCCGGAATCGGCGGTCGCGATCACGACCCTGTCGAAGAGCGACGTGAGCTTGCGCACGTCGAGCGAGACGATGTCGCGGCCTTTGATGTCCTCGAGCGCCTCGACCGTGATCTTTGCCAGTTTAGTCAGTGTCATCAAATCCTTAATGGTATAGACGGTGCGCCTCAATATAAGCGAGAACCGCGTCGGGCAGCAAATAACGCGGGCTCGATCCGTCGTGCACCGCGCTGCGCACGAAGGTCGCGGAGATATCGAGGCCGGTCATCGAAACCGCGGCGATGCCGCCGCTCGGCGCAAGATGCACGGCCAAAGGTTGCTGCATGTAACGTGCCGCGTACTCGTGCGCCAGCGCACCGGGCATGCGCGCCTGCCAGGTGTCGATCGGATAGCCCGGCCGATACGCGACGATGATGTGTGCGAGGTCTAAAAGCTCGCGCCAGCGGTGCCACGTCGCGAAATCGAGAAACGCGTCCGCGCCGAGCAGCAGCGCCATCGAGCGCTGCCGGCCGATCTGCTGGCGCAGCTCGGTCAGGGTGTCGTAGGTATAACCGGGACCGCCGCGCTGCGTCTCCCGATCGTCGACGGTGAAGCTCGCGTTGTCGGCAGTCGCGAGCCGCACCATCTCCACGCGGTGATGCGGATCGGCGCCCGGCCTGCCGCGATGAGGCGGCGTGCCGCTCGGCACGAAGCGCACTTCGGCGAGCTTGGCGTGCTCGAGGATCTCCTGCGCGAGCCTCAGGTGACCGTAGTGGATCGGGTCGAAGGTTCCGCCGAAGATGCCGATGGGGCCGCTTGGCATGCTCACGAGCCAACTGCGTGAGGCGTGAGGGGTGAGGAGTAAGGCGTGCACGCGCGCTGCGTCTCGCCCCTACGCCTCACACCTGACGCCTCACGCCTCACGCTTTTCGATCGCTCAAAGCACGAGTCTGCGTATATCCGCCAGTACACTGGAGAGATAAGTGATGAACCTCGCGCCCAGCGCGCCGTCGATCACGCGGTGGTCGTACGAGAGCGAGAGCGGGAGCATGAGCCGCGGCTCGAAGTCCTTGCCGTTCCACACCGGCCGCATCGCAGACTTGCCTACACCCAGGATCGCGACTTCGGGCGCATTGATGATCGGGGTGAAATGAGTGCCGCCGATGCCGCCCAGGCTCGAAATCGAGAAACAGCCGCCCTGCATGTCGGCCGGCGCGATTCGGCCGGCGCGCATGCGCTCGCTCACTTCGCCGAGCTCGCGTGCGAGCTCGAGCAGGCCTTTCCTGTCGGCGTCGCGAAGCACCGGGACGACGAGACCGTTCGGCGTGTCGACCGCGACCCCGACGTTGTAGTACTGCTTCAGCACCAGGCTTTCGCCGTCAGGGGTGAGCGACGCGTTGAACTGCGGAAACTTCTTCAGCGCCGCGACCGATGCCTTGATGAGGAACGCGATCAGCGTGAGGCGAACGCCGTCCTTCTTCGCGTCTTCCGACTGCGCCTTCCTGAACGCTTCGAGCTCGGTGATATCGACGTCTTCGTGCTGCGTGACGTGCGGAATCGTCACCCAGTTGCGGTGCAGGTTCGCACCCGAGAGCTTCCTGATTCGCGAGAGCGGCTCGGTTTTCACTTCGCCGAACTTCGCGAAATCGATCTGCGGCAGCGGCAGGAGGTTGAGCCCGGGGCCCGCCGCCGCCGGGGCAGGCTTCGCGAGCTGCTCCTTCACGAACGCCTGGACGTCTTCCTTGACGATGCGCTCTTTGGGGCCGCTGCCTGTGACGCGCGAAAGATCGACTCCGAATTCCCGCGCGAGCCGGCGCACCGAAGGGCTCGCGTGGGCTTTGCCGAACGCTGCCTCGTCGACCTGCGACGAGGCACCCTTGCCGAACGCTGCCTCATCGACCTGCGACGAAGCACCCTTGCCGAACGCTGCCTCGTCGACCTGCGACGAGGCACCCTTGCCGAACGCTGCCTCATCGACCTGCGACGAGGCAGCGTGGCCGACACCGGCTTCGTCGACCGGTGCGCTGGACGCTGACGCTTCAGCGCGCGACTCGGGCGCGCGTTGCGCGGGTTGCTCTTTCGGTGCGGCGGGCGCGGGCGCCGCTTCCGCTTTCGCTGCAGGCGCGGCTTGAGCCGGTGCGCCTGCCGGTTCGAGCACGAGCACGAGCGAGCCCTGGGAGACTTTGTCTCCGACCTTCACCTTGAGCTCTTTGACGGTGCCGGAGCTCGGCGAAGGCACTTCCATCGTCGCCTTGTCCGATTCGACGGTGATCAGTGACTCCTCGGCGTTCACCGAATCGCCGGGTTTGACGAACACTTCGATCACCGGCACGTCCTTGTAGTCGCCGATGTCGGGGACTTTCACTTCTATGGTTTCGCTCATGGCTTTTGCGTGAACGAGTGAACGGGTGAACGGGTGAACGGGTAAAACCGGTCAGCCTCTGGCCGGAAACTACACGCGTGCATTTGCATGGTTTATTGCGCCTTTACTCGTTCACCTGTTCACCCGTTCACCCGTTCACGCCTTTTAAACAGTCGTCGGATCCGGCTTCTCCGGGTCGATCCCGAACTTCAGAATCGCTTCGGTCACCTTGCTGCGCGGCAGCGCTTCCTCGTCCGCGAGGGCCTTCATTGCCGCGATGGCGACGTAGTGACGGTCGACTTCGAAGAAACCGCGCAGCGCCTTGCGCGTATCGGAGCGGCCGAAGCCGTCGGTGCCGAGCGCGACGAAGTTGCGGGTCGGCACGAAAGAACGGATCTGGTCGGCGAAGACTTTCATGTAGTCGGTCGCCGCGATCACCGGTCCCTCGCGGTCTTTCAGGCACTGCTCGACGTACGACGGCCTGCGCTCGGCTTCGGGGTGCAGCAGGTTCCAGCGCTCGGCTTCGAGTCCATCGCGCCGCAGCAGGTTGAAGCTCGTCGCACTCCAGATGTCCGAGGCGATGCCGAACTCCGCGAGCAGCGCCGCGCCGGCGATCACTTCGCGCAATATCGTTCCGCTGCCGAGGAGCTGGACCTTGGGCTGGTTCTTCTTTGCCTTCCCTTCGGAGAAGAGATACATCCCCTTGAGGATCCCTTTCTCGACGCCTTCGGGCATCGGCGGGTGCGCGTAGTTCTCGTTCATCACCGTGATGTAGTAATAAACGTCTTCCTGCTCCTGGTACATCCGGCGCATGCCGTCCTGGATGATCACCGCGAGCTCATAGCCGAACGTGGGATCGTACGAAATGCAGTTCGGGATGGTGGAAGCGAGGATGTGGCTGTGGCCGTCTTCGTGCTGCAGCCCTTCACCGTTCAGGGTGGTTCGCCCGGCGGTGCCGCCGAGCAGGAAGCCTCGCGCGCGCATGTCGCCCGCCGCCCACGCGAGATCGCCCACGCGCTGGAAACCGAACATCGAGTAGTAGATGTAGAACGGGATCATCGCCTGGCCGTTGCTGCTGTACGAAGTCGCCGCGGCGATCCACGACGACATCGCGCCGGCTTCGTTGATCCCCTCTTCGAGGATCTGCCCGTTCTTGTCTTCCTTGTAATACATGAGCTGCTCGGCGTCCTGCGGGCGGTAGAGCTGGCCCACGTGCGAGTAGATCCCGAGCTGGCGGAACATGCCTTCCATGCCGAAGGTGCGCGATTCGTCGGGCACGATCGGCACGACCAACTTGCCGATCTTCTTGTCGCGGATGAGGGTGTTGAGTATTCGCACGAACACCATCGTGGTCGAGATCTCGCGGCCTTCGGTCCCTTTCAACTGCGCTTCGAAAGCGGAAAGCGGGGGCACTTCGAGCGGTGCGGCTTTGCGCCGGCGCGCCGGGAGCGAGCCGCCCATCGCTTCGATGCGGCTCCTCATGTACTGCATCTCGGGCGAATCCTCGGGCGGCTTGTAGAAAGGCACCTCCTCGAGTTTGTCGTCCGGGATCGGCACCTTGAAGCGATCGCGGAAAGCGCGGATCGACACCGTGCCCATCTTCTTCTGCTGGTGGGTGATGTTCTGGCCTTCGCCGGAGCCGCCCATGCCGTAACCCTTGATCGTCTTGGCGAGGATCAGGGTGGGCTGGCCTTTGTGCTTCGTCGCCGCCGCGTAAGCGGCGTAGACCTTGTGGGGGTCGTGGCCGCCGCGGTTCAGACGCCAGATGTCGTCATCCGACATGTTGGCGACCATTTCGC
>JAQGNC010000206.1 GCA_028292065.1 Betaproteobacteria bacterium | reverse complement strand
CCTTTCGATTCGAACAACCGCCGCCACACCTCGTTCGCGAGCGTCTTTGTCTACCCCGAAGTCGACGACACGATCGAAGTCGAGATCAATCCGGCGGACTTGCGTATCGACACCTATCGTGCGTCGGGCGCGGGCGGCCAGCACATCAACAAGACCGATTCGGCGGTTCGCATCACGCACCTGCCGACCAACATCGTCGTGCAGTGCCAGAACGACCGGTCGCAGCACCGCAACCGCGCCGAAGCGATGGCGCTGCTGAAGTCCCGCCTCTACGAGCTCGAGCTTCGCAAGCGCAACGAAGAGAAGCAGGCGCTGGAAGACAGCAAGACCGACATCGGCTGGGGCCACCAGATCCGCTCCTACGTGCTCGACCAGTCGCGCATCAAGGATCTGAGGACGAACGTCGAGATCGGCAACACCCAGTCGGTGCTCGACGGCGACCTCGACGTTTTCATCACCGCGAGTCTCAAGCAGGGCCTATAGCAAAACCATGGACGAACAAAACAATCCCCTGCTCGACACCAACCAGGTGATCGAGGAGCGCCGCGAGAAATTGAAAGCGTTGCGCGAGCAGGGCAACGCCTATCCGAACGATTTCGACCGCCGCGATTTCGCGGCCGCGCTCGCTGAGAAACACGGCGGTGCCGAGCGCGAGGCGCTCGAAGGTGCAGCCATCACGGTGAGCATCGCCGGACGCATGATGTTGAAACGCGTCATGGGCAAGGCGAGCTTCGCGACGCTCCAGGACATGACAGGCCGCATCCAGATCTATGCGACCGAAGGCGATCTCGGCAAGGATCTCCACGACGCGTTCAAGCACTGGGACATCGGCGACATCGTCGGCGCCGAAGGCACCCTCTTCAGGACCAAGATGGGCGAGCTGACGGTGCGGGTCACGACGCTGCGGATGCTGACCAAGTCGCTGCGGCCGCTGCCCGAAAAATTCCACGGCCTCACCGACCAGGAAATTCGCTACCGCCAGCGCTACGTCGACCTCATCATGAGCGAAGACACGAAGCGCACCTTCAGGCAGCGCACGCTCATCATCCAGGCGCTGCGTAACTTCCTCATCGAGCGCGACTTCCTCGAAGTCGAGACCCCGATGATGCAGCCGATCCCGGGCGGCGCCGCGGCGCGCCCGTTCGTCACGCATCACAACGCGCTCGACATGGACCTGTACTTACGCATCGCGCCCGAGCTTTATCTCAAGCGCCTGGTGGTCGGCGGTTTCGAGAAAGTGTTCGAGATGAACCGCAATTTCCGCAACGAAGGGATGTCGACGCGCCACAATCCCGAATTCACGATGCTCGAGTTCTATGCGGCGTACACCGAGTACCAGGGCCTGATGACGCTCATCGAGAAGATGCTCGCGCAGGTCGCGCAGCAGGCCGTCGGCACTTCGCGCCTGACTTACCAGGGCCGCGAGATCGATCTGGGGAAACCTTACGACCGCCTGACGATCACCGGCGCGATCCGCAAATACCACCCCGAATACGACGAGGCCGTGCTCAACGATCGCGCCGGCCTTATCACGCGGCTCGAAGCGCTGAAAGCGCCGTACAAACCGTCCGACGGGATCGGCGGGCTGCAGCTTTCGCTGTTCGAAGCGACGACCGAGAGCGAGCTCTTCCAGCCGACGTTCATCACCGACTACCCGGCGGAAGTCTCTCCTCTGGCGCGCCGCAACGATGCGAACCCCGAGATCACCGAGCGCTTCGAGCTTTTCATCGCAGGACGCGAGATCGCCAACGGTTTCTCGGAGCTGAACGACGCCGACGACCAGGCCGCGCGCTTCCAGGATCAGGCAAGGCAGAAAGAAGCGGGCGACGCCGAAGCGATGCACTTCGACGCCGATTACATCCGCGCGCTCGAATACGGGCTGCCCCCGACCGGCGGCGCAGGCATCGGCGTCGACCGCTTCGTGATGCTCCTGACCGACAGCCCGTCGATCCGCGACGTGATCCTGTTTCCGCAGATGCGGCCTGAAGGAAATGAGGCGTGAGGCGGGAGGCGTGAGGCGGGAGGCGTGAGGCGGGAGGCGTGAGGCGCAGACCCGCGTAGCGCAGGCGTGTCCTGAGCCAGCGTCCTACGCGCAGTCGAAGGGCGCCCTCGCCTACAGCAAACGTTTATATGCGGCCGAAGAGCCGCGTGTTCCATGTAGCACAGGCGTGTCCTGAGTCAGTCGAAGGGCGTCCCGCCTGCAGCGATGGAGGAGCTTCATGAACCAGCCCCTGTGGCAGCCGTCGGCCGAGCGCATCGCGCAGGCGAATCTCACCGCGTTCATGAAAGCGGTGCGCGAGCGCGACGGCGCCGATGTGCACGACTACGACGCGCTCTACCGCTGGTCGATCGCGGAGCCTGAGCGTTTCTGGTCCGCGCTGTGGTCGTTCTGCGGGGTGATCGCCGAGACCGCCGGCGACACCGTCGTCGTCGACAAGGATCGCATGCCCGGCGCGAAATGGTTTCCCGGTGCGCGCCTCAATTTCGCCGAGAACCTGCTGCGCCGCCGCGACGACGGCGTCGCGCTGGTGTTCTGGGGCGAAGACCGTGTGAAAGCCCGCGTCACCTACGCGGAGCTCTACGCGCAGGTCTCGCGCCTGGCCCAGGCGCTGCGCGGCGCGGGGGTGGTCAGCGGTGACCGCGTCGCCGGCTATCTGCCGAACGTGCCTGCGGCGGTGGCCGCCATGCTCGCGACCACGAGCATCGGCGCGATCTGGTCGTCGTGCTCGCCGGACTTCGGCGTGCAGGGCGTGCTCGACCGCTTCGGGCAGATCGAGCCCAAAGTGCTCATCGTGGCCGACGGGTATTACTACGGCGAGAAGACGATCGACGTGGTGCCTCGCATTCGCGAAGTGCTCGCGAA
>JAQGNC010000580.1 GCA_028292065.1 Betaproteobacteria bacterium | reverse complement strand
CCGAAATCACCGCCAGCAGCATCATCGCCGTCAAGGGCAAGGCGATGGCGATGAAGTCTTTCAACCAGACGCCGCCGCTGAACAACCGCGAGCTTTTCCACCGCGACCGCCAGATCTGCGCGTATTGCGGAACGATGCTGTCGATCTCGAAGCTCACCCGCGACCACATCGTGCCGTTTTCGCGCGGCGGCAAGGACACGTGGATGAACGTGGTCACCGCGTGCCGGGCGTGCAACGAGAAGAAGAGCGATCGCACGCCCGAGGTGTCGGGGATGGAGCTGCTGTACCTGCCTTACGTACCGAACCGCGCCGAGTACCTCATCCTCACCAACCGGCGCATCCTCGCCGACCAGATGGACTTTCTCGCCCAGCACGTGCCGGCGCAAAGCCGGCTGCACCAGAAAATGGCGTGACGCCGGCGCGGGCCGCCTGAGCCGCGCCGCCGCTACTCCCACGGTTCCTTCCTTCGCGCCGGGCACGCTTTCCGCAATGCGTTGCACGCGCCTTTCGCATCCCCTCTTTCATCACTGCAAGACTCAATGACCTCATCGCGCGTTTCCGCTTATGACCTGCACTGCCATTCGACCCGGTCCGACGGCGTGATGCAGCCCGCCGCGGTGGTCGCACGGGCGGCGCAGCGCGGCGTGAAGACCCTGGCGCTCACCGACCACGATGAGCTCAGCGGCCTCGCCGAAGCCAGGGTCGCGGCAGAGGCCGCCGGAATCGATCTCGTCGACGCAGTGGAAATTTCGGTGACGTGGCGCCAGCACACGCTTCACATCGTCGGTCTGCACGTCGACCCGGACGATCCGGTCCTGCTCGAAGGCTTGCGCGGCACGCGCGCCGGACGCCATGAGCGGGCGCAGCGCATGTCCGCCGAGCTCGAGCGTGTCGGCATTCCTGACGCGCTCGCCGGCGCCCAGGCTTACGTCACCAATCCCGAGCTCGTGAGCCGCACCCATTTCGCGCGCTTTCTCGTCGAAAGCGGCCGCGCGCGCAGCACCCAGGCAGTCTTCGACACCTGGCTCGCGACCGGAAAACCGGGTTATGTCGCTCACGAATGGGCGAGCCTCGAGGATGCCGTGCGCTGGATACGCGGCGCCGGCGGCATGGCGGTGATCGCGCACCCGGGGCGCTACAAGGTCACCGATGCCGAGCGCAACGAGCTCCTGGGCGCGTTCAGGGATCTGGGCGGCGTCGCGCTCGAAGTGGTCACCGGCAGCCACACGCCCGAGCAGTACGGGTATTGGGCCAAGCGTGCAGCCGAGTTCGGGTTTCTCGCCTCGACCGGCTCGGACTTCCACGGTCCGCGCGAAAGCTATCGCGATCTCGGCGACCTGCCGCCGCTGCCGTCGGGTTGCCGCCCGGTATGGGCGCAGTTCTGATACCACTATCGACGCTTCGGTGATCGAGTCGAGCTGCATCGAGCCGTTCACTGACAAACGACACCTACCCTTAAAACCGAATCACGCACCTTGGCCCAGCTTTTCACCGTCCACCCCGACAATCCGCAGCAGCGGCTCATCCGCCAGGCGGCCGAGATCGTCCGTGCGGGAGGCGTCATCGTTTATCCCACCGACTCGTGCTGCGCGCTCGGGTGCCGCATCGGCGACAAGACCGCGATGGAGCGCATACGGGCGATACGCGGCGTCGACGAGCGCCATCACCTGACGCTGGTGTGCCGCGATCTCGCCGAGATCGGCCAGTACGCGAAGATCGACAACGCCCAGTTTCGCCTGCTGAAAGCGACGACGCCGGGAAGCTACACCTTCATCCTGCACGCCACGAAAGAAGTGCCCAAGCGCCTGCTCCATCCGAGCCGGCGCACGATCGGCTTGCGCGTGCCGGACCATACCGTCGCACAGGCGCTGCTCGCCGAGCTCGGCGAGCCGCTGCTGTCCTCGACATTGATGTTGCCGGGCGACGAGCTGCCGCTCAACGACCCGGAAGAGATCCGCGAGCGCCTCGAGCGCCGCATCGAGCTCGTGATCGACGGCGGACCGTGCGGCATCGTGCCGACGACGGTGGTCGATCTGACGGGGGATGCGCCTGTCATTGCGCGAGTAGGCCAGGGGAGCACCGCGCCTTTCGGCGCCTAGCGGCGGCGCAAGGCGCCGTGTTCAGTGTTGAGCGACGAGTGACCGCCGCAACATGCGCCCTGAGGGCGTTGAAGTTGCGGATGTTAGAATTCGCCGCAGACGCGCTGCGCGCGCGGTCCCGCTGAACCCTCACCGCTAAACACTCAACACCGAATTGTCCGAATGGACTTGAATCTCGTCCAGGTCATCGCGATCTACGCGTTGCCCGTCATACTCGCCATCACGCTGCACGAAGCGGCGCACGGCTACGTCGCCATGCGCTTCGGCGACATGACCGCCTACGCAGCGGGCCGGGTCACCCTCAATCCGATCAAGCACATCGATCCGATAGGAACGGTGGCGCTGCCGCTCGCGCTGCTGGCGCTCGGCAAGCTCTTCGGCGGCGGCGGTATGCTCTTCGGGTGGGCGAAACCGGTGCCGGTCAATTTCGCGAATCTGCGCCACCCGAAGCGCGACATGCTGTGGGTCGCTGCGGCCGGGCCGCTCAGCAATCTGGCGATGGCTTTGCTGTGGGCGATCGTAGCCAAGCTGAGCCTCGCGATGCTGTCGCCAGGCGCTTTTGCGCTTCCGCTCGCGCTGATGGGCGCGGCCGGGGTCCTCGTGAACCTCATTTTCATGGTGCTCAACCTGCTCCCGCTGCCTCCTCTGGACGGTGGACGCATCCTGACGAGCCTGCTTCCGCATCGCATGGCGTACCGGTTTTCGCGCGTCGAGCCTTACGGGTTCATCATTCTCCTGGTGCTCCTTTTCACCGGTGCGCTCGGCTTCGTCCTGTGGCCGCTCGTCAGCGTCGCGCTGCGGGCGTTCGAGCTCGGTTTCAGCGTGCCATTCTTCGAGCTGATCAGCCTCGCACGCTCGCGCTGACACGCGCAGCGCTTACCGCCGTCCCTATCACTGCACATGTTCACCAATCGAGTCCTGTCCGGAATGCGTCCCACGGGCGCGCTGCACCTGGGTCACTACCACGGGGTCCTGAAGAACTGGCTCAGGCTCCAGCACGAATACGAGTGTCTTTTCTTCGTGGCGGACTGGCACGCGCTGACCACCCATTACGACACGCCCGCGCAGATCGAGCAGCACGTATGGGACATGGTGATCGACTGGCTCGCCGCCGGTGTCGATCCCGCGCACGCCACGTTGTTCATCCAGTCCCAGGTCCCGGCGCACGCCGAGCTGCACCTGCTGCTGTCGATGATCACGCCGCTGCCGTGGCTCGAGCGCGTGCCGACCTACAAGGACCAGCAGGAAAAGCTCACCGACAAGGACTTGTCCACTTACGGCTTTCTCGGCTACCCGCTGCTGCAAAGCGCCGACATCCTGATTTATCGCGCAAGCCAGGTGCCGGTCGGCGAGGACCAGGTGCCGCACATCGAATTTACCCGCGAGATCGCGCGCCGCTTCAATCACATGTTCGGGCGCGAGCCGGGTTTCGAGCAGAAAGCCGAGCAGGCGGTGAAGAAGCTCGGCTCAAGGCGGGCGCGCCTGTATCGCGAGCTACGCACCAAATTCCAGGAGCAGGGCGATACCGCCGCGCTCGAGGCCGGACGCGCCCTCCTGGAGGACACCCAAAACCTCACGATGGGCGACCGCGAAAGGCTCTTCGGCTACCTCGAAGGCGGCGGCAAGATGATCCTCGCGGAGCCGCACGCCCTCCTGACCGAAGCGTCGAAGATGCCCGGCCTCGACGGGCAGAAGATGTCCAAGTCGTACAACAACACCATCGGCCTGCGCGAAGACCCGGAAACGGTCACCAGGAAAATCAGGACCATGCCGACCGATCCGGCGCGCGTGAAGCGCACCGACCCCGGCGAGCCCGAAAAATGTCCGGTCTGGCAGCTCCATCAGATTTATTCGGACGATAAAACCCGGAAATGGGTGCAGGTCGGCTGCCGCACCGCCGGCATCGGCTGCCTCGAATGCAAGCAGCCGGTGATCGACGGGGTGCTCGCGGAGCTCAAACCGATCCGCGAGCGTGCCGAGCATTACCTGAACGATCCCACCCTCGTCCGGAACATCGTGGCGGACGGCGGCGAGAAAGCCCGCAAGCTCGCGCACGAGACCCTGAGGGACGTGCGCCAGGCGATGGGGCTCGGCTATTCCTGAGGGCGCACTTCCCCGGTCTCCGGCAAGCGCGACCCGTTGTGTTTGTCCCCGCCCCCGACCACGATAGCTTGTAGTTTGTCGCGGAATCCGCTGTAATACGGCGATGCCACGACGAACAGCGCACGGCGGGTTCGAACCGGTCCGATTCGGCTCCGCCCGGACGGCCCGAATCAGGCTTGCGCGCGGAGGAAAATCATGACCGAGGCCGCTGTCGCGCCCAGCGCGGTCGCCCCGGGGACCCAGCTCCCCATCGCCCTGTTTTATGGGCAGCCGATGCTCGAGATGCCGCAGGATTTGTACATCCCGCCGGACGCGCTCGAAGTGTTCCTCGAGCAGTTCGAAGGGCCGCTCGACCTGCTGCTCTACCTCATCCGCAAGGACAACATCAGCGTACTCGAGATCCCGATGGCGAAGCTGACCCTCCAGTATCTCAGCTACGTCGAAATGATCCGCACGCACACCCTCGAACTCGCGGCCGAATACCTGCTGATGGCCGCCATGCTGATCGAGATCAAGTCGCGCATGCTGCTGCCGCGGCCGACGCACGCCGAGATCGAGGAAGACCCGCGCGCCGAGCTGGTGCGCCGCCTGCTGGAATACGAGCAGATGAAGCTCGCGTCGCAGCGCCTGAACGAGCTGCCGCAGGCGGGGCGCGACTTTACCGTGGTGTCGGTGCTGTTCGAGCGCGACGTGGGCGAGCGCCTGCCCGACGTCGACCCCGAGGACCTGAAGACCGCGTGGCTGACGCTGCTCACGCGGGCCAACATGAACCGCCACCACAAGGTGACGCGCGAGCAGCTTTCGGTCCGCTCGCACATGAGCCGCGTGCTGCGGCGCCTGCAGGAGTCGAACTTCGTCGAATTCAACGATCTGTTCGAGACCGCCCAGGGCGTATCGGTGCTGGTCGTCACTTTCCTTGCGGTGCTGGAGCTCGCGCGCGAAGGGCTGATCGAAGTCAGCCAGCACGAAGCGTACACACCGATTTACGTGAAACTGCGCGGCGGACAGCTCGCCGCGGTGGCCTGACGGATGGAAACCATGGAAGCCAACCTCGATCTGAGCTACGCCAAACGCGTCCTCGAAACCGCACTGCTCACAACCCAGGAGCCGCTCACCCTGGCGGACCTTAAAAAGCTCTTCGACGAAGATCTTGCCGCCGACACTTTGCGCAACATCCTCGAAGATCTGCGCGGCGACTGGGAAGGGCGCGGGGTCGAGCTCGTCACGGTCGCGTCGGGCTGGCGTTTTCGCGCGCGGCCCGAGTCGCAGAGATTCCTCGACCGGTTGAGCCCGCAGAAGCCGCCGAAGTATTCGCGCGCGGTGCTCGAGACGCTCGCGATCATCGCCTACCGCCAGCCGGTCACTCGCGGGGATATCGAGGACATCCGCGGCGTCACGGTCTCGAGCAATATCCTGAAGTCGCTCGAAGCGCGAGGCTGGATCGACGTCATCGGCCATCGCGAGGTTCCGGGCCGTCCGGCGGTCTACGCGACGACCCGCGCTTTC
>JAQGNC010000574.1 GCA_028292065.1 Betaproteobacteria bacterium | reverse complement strand
CGCGCTCGCGTGCACCTTGATGAGCAGCTCGCTCGCTTTGGGCTGCGGCACCGGAACGTCACGCTTTTCGAGCGTGGCTTGGTGGTCTTTGGTTACGAGCCAATAAGATTTCATGATCCCTCCTCCTATATAAAAGTACCAACCACCCCCATCCCAACCTTCCCCCTGAAGGGGAAGGAGAGTTATCCGCAGCGCGGATCACATTCCCTCCCCTTCAGGGGGAGGGTTAGGGTGGGGGTGGTTTCAACGCACTCAACTGAATGACACGGTGTTCCCCGCCCGAGAATAACAGCAGACCCTTCACGGCCTTGCCCGGCACCATCGTCGCGACTGCGGCGCCGTAAGCCTGCATCTGCTCGTCATACGCGGCGGTGAGCACGGCGTCGTCGGGCGGCGCACCGGTCTTGTAGTCGAGCACCCAGACTTCATCGGGAAATTCGACGAGCCTGTCGATGCGGCGCACCTCTCCCGCCGCGGTGACGTACGCGAGCTCGTTCGCGGCGCGGGTGTAGGTGCCCGGCTCGAAGAAGCGCGTAAGCGTCGCGTCGCTCATCAGCCGCCGCGCGCTGTCCCACATCGGCGCGAATTCGCGATCGCCGAGTGCGAGCGCTTTCTGTATCGCGGCGCGGTCCTGCGTGTCGGCGCCCGCGGTGAGCCGCTCCATCAGCCGGTGAAACTGCGTGCCGTAGTGCTGGCCGCGACTGCTGAGCGCCGGGCGGCGCTCGCCGGTCGGCAGCGCGTCGCGCAGGCGCGGATCGACCGGCGTGCTCACGCGGGCATCCGGTGCAGGCGCGGCGCTCGCCGGCGGTGTGCCGCGGTCGAGCGCGTCACCGTATACGGCAGGCTGTGCGGTATCGTCGCCGACCACGCTCAAGCCCTGGGCCGCGCGCACAGCTGCGCGCACTTTTTCGTACCACGACTCCTCGAGACCTGTCCCGTCGCTCCCGCTAACGATCAGCGCCTGTTCGGCGCGAGTCATCGCCACGTAAAGCAGGTTCAGCTCTTCGCGCCGATCGAGCACGCTCTCGGCGTCGGCGATGCGCTGCTGGCACACGCTCTGCTCGGCTTTCCTGGTGCACACCGAGAAATGCGACGGTGCCGCGGCTTCGGGAGGCCAGTCGACGACGACGTCGTAGGCGTTGCCGGGCTCCTGTCCCGCGCCGGCGTCGAGCAGCCACACGATCGGCGCTTCGAGTCCTTTCGCCCCGTGCACCGTGTAGATCCGCACCGCATCCCCCGCGTCGCCCACGATGCCTTCATCGGGCGCCTCGTCGGTCGGCGCGTCCGCGAGATCGATCAAGTCGTGCAGGAAGCGCGGCAGGCTCGGATAGCGGCCGGCGTCGGTGTCGAGCGCGCGCTGCATGAAAGCGTGCAGGTTGGCGAGCACCGAATCACGCATCGCGGGCGGAACCGCGGCTGCGTAGCGCCGCATGACGCCGCCTTCGAAGTAGATGCGATCGAGCTGGTCGTGAACCGGAAGCCCGTCGCTTTGCGCAAGCCAGCGCGAGAGCAGCGCGTGCGCCCGCTTCAGCGCTGCGCTCGCTTCCCCCCGCTGCGCGAGCGCTTCGAGGCGCTCCCACCAGCTGTTGCCGGCCTCGCGCGCAAGCGCGATCAAGTCTTCGTCGCTGCACGCGAACACCGGCGAGCGCAGCACGTGCGCGAGCCTGAGGTCCGCGAACGGAGACACGATGAATTCGAGCAGCGCCACCATGTCCTGGGCTTCGAGGGTCGCCAGCAGCCCGCCGTGACGCGACGTGATGAACGGTATGCCGGCGCCGCGCAACTGCTGCTCGTAGACCGCGAGATGGGTGCGCCGCTTCACCAGGATCATGATGTCGCGGTAGCTCGCTGCACGCGAACTTTCGCCGTCGGCGACCTGCCAGCGCCCAACGATGCGCTCGATGCCGGCGACGAGCTGCTTCGCTTCGTCTTCGCGGCGCAAATCGAGTTGGACTTCAAACGGGTGCTCGAGGGGATTGCGCAAACCGGGGTCTGACCCCGAAAAACCGGGGTCAGACCCCATTTTTTTGGGGTCTGACCCCAATTTCGCGGTAGCCAGGAAATTGGGGTCAGACCCCGGTGTGCTCTCGGCCTTCACCAGCGGCATCACCTCCACCCTTCCCGCCTTCACCGCATGCGCGGTGTGCACCTCATAACCGAGAAACTCGGGCTCCACCGAGAAAAGCTGGTTGACCACCTCGATCACCGCCGGTGCGCAGCGCCGCGATTGCTGCTGGAGCACTTTCGGTGCGCCGAAGACATCGCGAAGATACGTGGCCGCGTGGGTGAACAACCTCGCCTCCGCACGCCTGAAGCGGTAGATCGACTGCTTGGGGTCGCCGACCAGGAAAACGGTCGGGCGCGAATCGGCTTCGGCCCCCGCTTCGAACCAGCTTCTGAGCGTCAGCCACTGGAGCGGGTTGGTGTCCTGGAATTCGTCGAGCAGGATGTGGCGATAGCGCGAGTCGAGCTTGTAATGCATGTAGACCGCGTGATCGCTGACCGACACCAGCCGGTACGCGTGCCACTCGATGTCGGCGTAGTCGATCATCTGCCGCTCGGCTTTGACCGCCTGGTAAGCCTCGAGCAGCGCCGCGCCGCACTCGAGCGCCGACGCGTTCGCGCGGTAGCACGCCTGGTCGGTGAGCTGCGCGCACACGCTCAGGATGCGCTCGCCGAGCGCGGCATGCAGCTCGAGCATGCGCGCCTCATTGGCGGGCCCGAGGCGCTTCGACTGCGCGCCGCTCGGCTTGCGCGCGCGCAAACCGCCGTCCTTGGTGAGCACCATCGCTTTCGCGGCGGCGAACCACGCCTGCAAGTCGTCCGCATCCTCGACTGCGATATACGCCTGCGCGAGGTTGACGTCGCTTTGCGTATTGCGCTCGAGCAGATTGACGAATTCCGCGAGGCGCAGCCTGAGCGCCTCGTCAGTCGCAAGCTGCGCGAGTACGTCGGTCTGCGGGTCGAAACCCATCTCCGCTGCGATACGCGCCAGCGACCATGCGACAGGCTCGCTTTGCCCGTGCGTGTACGCCCACCACTCGCCGCGGCGCATGAGGAAGTTGCGCAGCAGCCTGCGCGTGCTGTCGAGGCCGTACTCGCGAAAGAGGTTGTCGAGCGCACGCGCGAGGTCGCCGTCGGGGTCGCGCTGCACGCGGCTGCCGAAGCGCTCCCACGCTTCGTCGACGAGCGCGCCGGTCTGCTCCGCGAGATTCACGTCGCCCAGCGCACCCGCTTCGAGGGGCGCGCGTTTCAGGAGCTGGAGGAACCAGCTATGGAACGTGGTGATGGTGATCGGGGGCTGCGCGGTGAGGAAGCGCTCGTACAGAAGACGCGAGCGTGCGAGCGCCGCATCGAGCGCGGCTTCGGCGATCTCGCGCTGGCGCAGGAACTCGCGCGCCTCGTCGTCAGGCGCGGTGGCGAGGAAGTACAGCCACTCGCGCAGGCGCGCCGCCATCTCCTGCGACGCTTTACGCGTGAACGTGATCGCGACGATC